>CAILTZ010000032.1 GCA_903837255.1 uncultured Pirellula sp.
ACCCCCCTGGATTCTCTTTAGGATGCCGAAGATGGGGAATCGCTACGCCGCGACCGATACCGGTCGTTACCATTTTCTCTCTGGTGATCAACTTTCTCAGGAACTCATCGGCGTCATCAATAATTTCCTGCTCCACGAGCGGAACGATCAATTGAGACAGAATCTCTTTTTTGCTGCCGGGTTTCAGGTTCTCGACAATGAAGTCGTCGTTCGTGATACGGGTAAAGGGAATCAAACCCTCAGGATTTTCTAGAATCTTAGCTAGGTCATTTTGGGGGACAACATTCATGCGGGAAATCAACCAGTCGTCAATCATAGATTTCATGAATCGCCACTGACTAGCGACCTTAGTGCAGGGTATTTCACCCCTGGTGATCATGCGCGACACGGTCTTCTCGGCGATTTTTAGGTAATTGGCTACCTCTGACAGAGTCATGATCTCATTGTCAACCGAGTCACTCATCTTACACCTCGGATGTCTAGTATAGTCCGATGGCTTCTGTTGTCAACCCAACATGGGAGCTAGAGACCGTTCGCAGATCTTGACTCTGGCCTCCAGCATGGCATCGGCTTCAAACAGAAAACTACCCTCTACACGATGTCCTGCCAAGCAGTGGGGCAGCCATAGTGGGTCGTCTTTCCACATGTGGTGCCAAGGCAGGTTGGCAATAGGCATCCAAAATGGATCGGCCTCATCGCAGGGCCTCGGCGTTCCGCCCACACTAGGGGCAAAAAACGCCCTCACATCTAAGTGGTAACCATCAACAAAACGAAAATCCAGAGCAGCTACCTGTGTAAGCGGACCCGCTTCCATACCTGTTTCTTCCCTTAGTTCTCGGCGTCCGGCCTGTTCCCAAGATTCCCCAGGTTCCAGTCGGCCTCCAGGAGCATTAATTTTGCCTTTACCGAGCCCACGCAATTTGTGAATCAGAAGCACTTGGTTTGCTTGAAACAGCCACACAAGCACAGCTCGCTCCGTCATTGCCAGCTAACCAAGGTCAAAAGGGGGTGCGGAGGGGTGTCCGTAGGCCAGGAAAACACTTCGGCCTCAAACTCGGTTTTTGGTTCCAGCGCCAGATGACCACCGGAAGGAAGCTCTGCCTTGAACTCAGAAACCGCTTTGAGAGTTAGAGATTTGAGTTTCGAACCGTCGCTACCCAGCCAATCCAAACGAAAAACTAGCTTACGAAAGGCTTTCAGCCCTGAGTTACGAACCTCGAGGGATAGTTGATTAACGTGTGTGGCAAAAAGGTCTTTCCAGACCGACGAGCGCTGGTACACTTCGAGGGCGTACCCTTTGGCTAGATCATCGAGTGCGGCTACCGTGAGCAGCTTGAGTTGTTTTTTATCGGCAACAACCGCGCCAATCGCTTGGGTTGTCAGAACTACTGATTCAGCGCTCATCCAATTGGCCGCGTCGAACTGTCGGTCGTAC
Organism: uncultured Pirellula sp.; assembly: GCA_903837255.1. GTDB lineage: Bacteria > Planctomycetota > Planctomycetia > Pirellulales > Pirellulaceae > JBKCUI01. The sequence goes on from CAILTZ010000032.1 coordinate 1,436, forward strand.
TGCCAACCTTGCCCAGGGTCGAGTTCAGGGTCCTTGTCAGTACGGAAATCCAAAACTTCCTGATGAACCGGTTTCCCATTGGCATCGAGAACGACAAGCGTAACTGCCCAAGCGGAAACTCTCGAATCTGGAAACTCAAGCAATAAATGCAGGTCAAGAACCGCTGACTCGGCATACACGTCGATCTTGCTTTGCAGCCGTGTGGCCTTAAACTTGACCCCTTGTGTATCAAGGGTAACTGGCAACTCTCGGGAACTCTGAGACACTGGGGG
>CAILTZ010000033.1 GCA_903837255.1 uncultured Pirellula sp.
AGGGGTTTCCTTCTATTGAGAGAGACTGGACCGAGTCTGGAGAGCGTGGACGGAAGATACATGGTAGCGTCGTCAAATTAAACCCAAACCACGTTTTGCTAAAGCTTAGTGATACCGGCCAGGAGAAGCTCATCAAAAAGTCCCAGCTTTCTAAGCTGGATTTGGCCTATTTGGAGTTAGTACCGATGATGCTAAACGATTCCAAACAGTACGAGCAGACGCGTTCGATTTGGGACGCGATGCATCAAGGCCAGTTTCCCGACATGAAAACAGCTAGGCAGCACCAAACAAGTTTCCCAAAGTCGCCGTATGGTCAGCTCATGGCAGGTATCGCAACGGCATGTGTATCTCCGGATTACGAGGAAGCTGAAAACTACTTCGAAAAGGCCTACAAATTGCTTAGTGCCAAAGAGCAGCTTCTTCCGGATCTTACGCCGGCTACGTATGTGACGTGTTGCAACAACTACGCAATCGTGTTGTGGCGACAAGGCAAGTCGAATACCGCGGTGAAGGTACTCGTGGAGGGGGCAAAGGTTGGGCCACGACCTGCCGAGTTTCTGATCCACAACGCCAGGATCATCCAAGAGGAGAATTCCCGTCGACCGGAGAAGTTCCAGATATCGAACAAGGCCATGCCGCAATTGGAGGAGTTAATCAACAAGCCTTACGTAAGAGCAGCCAAGCCATTGGAGGAAGCGTACATGCATTTTTCGCTGAATGTTGATGGCCCACCATCGATTAGCGACTTGGAAGAACTGCTCCGACTCCATCTTGGTGGCGAGAAGATGATGGATTCCCGTTTTACCGATGACCAAGTTTTCGGAGATTTGTTGGTGAGCGGTAATTGTCCGTTTGAGCCGTGGTGCGTCGGTTGTGGAGGGAGAGGAGTGTTTCGATGCCCTGGGCGTTGCAACAGGGGAAAAGTCGATGCGCCGATACAAGTGTTAGAAGCACGAGGTATCCGGGGTGAGCCGATTTACGTGACGAAATATGTCGAAAAGAGTTGCGGCGTTTGCAATGGCAAGGGTGTTGGAGGACCGTGCACTGATTGCAATGCAACTGGCAAGAATCAGGCGACGCGTCGGCGTTAGCATGGCCTAAATCGCCGATTTCTCCGAAATCATCTGGCTGTTCGGCTCAAGCCTCAAGCCTGCTCTGATTCCGATCAACCTGTAACGAAGGTGCTGTGGCCGTGTACTGGCCATACCCGCGGCTTGCGCCCAGCGGCTCACGGTAACGCACCTGCTTGGGGCTGTTTATTCTTCACGTAGTGTGGGCCTCTGGGCCCGCACTACGTGAAGCGATTCCCTGTCTATAAGTCAAAACCATTTGCATACCATGCGTAGATAACACGAGCGTGGCCCCCCCTTGCCCGCTGGCGGGGGCTGGGGGCTGAGGGTGGTGACCGCGCGTAAGTCTGTTTGATTGTCGATGATTTCTCCGAAATCATCTGGCTGCTTGGCTAAAGCGTACAGCAGCCTTATCTGCCTCTATCAGCGCACGGTCTGCTTGCGCGGTAAATTCAAGGTGCGCTTTTGTTGCTATTCTAACTCTCTCAAGGAGTTCCCGCTTTTCAAACAGCCGGGAGCAGGCGGGGGGAGGGAGGCGATCCGAACGGCCTTACGCGGGAGCGTGACCTTCTGAGTTCGGACATTTCTACGTTCTACTTTCTATCCCATACTTTTGCCGCATCACGTACCGAGGAACTTCCATTTTTGCACGCTTCGATCTGTTTGTACTTTTCACATGAGATTCGGGGCTCCCACCAAAATCCTCGACTATCGGGATGAAAATCGATATAACTCTGGATTAGCCAACCGAGGAGTTTTCGTTTTTCGCCCCAATTCGCTCCCTAAATGCACGCCCCGAATGCAATCAACCAACGACAAGACGGCAGTAGCTTCCGTTCGTATTTGCTGCTTGTGGTTCTTCCAATCTCAATCGGTTCGGCGATCTATCTCATTTTTCGCGATTCGAACATCCTGATCTTTAGGTTGTTCGATGTCCTTGGGGTATCTCCCCCCAATCGGTTTGATCCTGGGAGAGTCGCAAATCCCGTCCTTTGCGCCTTGCCAGACGGTCTATGGGTATTCGCATTTGCAAGCTGGATGAGACTTATTTGGAGTCGGCACTGGTTTTGGTGCAACCTACCTGCCTGCATCGCAATTGGTTCTGAGATTGGGCAGCTTTTCCAGGTTGTGCCTGGTACGTTTGACGTTTTGGATGTTCTGTTCTATACACTAGGTCATCTTCTTTCACAAAGGGTGGGGAAATGAGTAAGCACACTCAGGCGGTAATTGCAACACTAGTGATGGTTCTCTTTGCTTTTGGGAGTTTCCCCACCAACAAAACAACAAGCACTAGCGTTATTGTACCGCCGCCGCAATTGCCATCGCCATCGAACAATGACGAACCATCTGATACGGCTCCAAAAGCATCGATGCCAAACCTAAAGGGTCTAGATCCGGAAACCCGAACTCAATTCATGAAGCTCGTTGAAGAGCATCGCCTAGCGATGTCGGCTTGGCAGGCGGAACGAGACACCATTCCTGGTCTGGAAAGCAAGAAGAAGGACTTGGAAACCAAAGCTGAGCAAGAGTTATCCCAAAGACCAGAAAATCCAACCTTCGACGAAAGAGAGTGGGCGTCCGAAGATGGCAAGTACAAGGTTACAGCTACATTGCTTGATTCTGACTTCAAGCTGGCAAAGCTGAAGAAGCCGGATGGTTCTATAGTCGAGGTGTCCAAAGAGAAGTTGAGCGCGGCAGATAAACAAGCAATCGAACGAGCTTTTGCCGTGATCGAAGTGTCTGCGCGACGCGAAAAGGAGTGGATTGGGCGATTGGCGGCATTCGACGATGATAAGAAAGAAATCCAGAGCTTGATCGATCAAGCAAATCAACCAGCCCCAAAACCTCCAACAATCGATCTGGCGAAACAAATGGTCGAGGAGTTGCGGACTAATAGGGTCGCGGAAAAGCAACAGCGAGAGGTCGAAGAGGCAGAGAAAAAGGGAACAATTCATCCGTCACAGATCGAGGTTCTTGAAACTCGTGTAGTCGAACGTCGCAATGCGAAGGGTGAACCGATGGATATGATCGAATGCAAGTTTCAGAACAACAGTAAGCGAACCGTTCGGATCATCGACTGTACCTACACTGCCTATGATGAAGGTGGAAAGAAGGTTTTGGACAGAACGTACACGCTGTATGCTGTCGATGACTCCAGCAAGGGGGTCCCGCCTAGCGAGTGGCAAGATACGCTTGGCAACGGGCTATTCATTCCAAAGAAGCTCGATGCAAGGTCGGCAAAGGTTGTCATCACCAAGGTCTTAGAACGAGACGATTCAAGGCTTGGTAAGGAGGGTGAAGGCGCTGCGAATGACTCACACGTAATTCGCTTTATCAACC
>CAILTZ010000034.1 GCA_903837255.1 uncultured Pirellula sp.
CACGCGCACTGGGTATCGCCGGCAATGAGTCATATCCGATTCCCGCAGATCTTTGCAATGTCGATATGTATCGGCAGAGCAAAGCCGATGCTGCCTCCAAGAGCCTTTCTTGCGCACAGTGCCACACCAATGTCGGCAACATGCATCCACCCAATTCAGTGAACATCGGTTGCACCGATTGCCACGGTGGAAACGCAAATGACTTTACCAAACAAGGCTCGCACGTCCAACCAAAATACCCCGCACTTTGGCCCACTGCCGCCAATCCCGTTCGAACCTATGCACTGCTCAACTACGAAAGCCCCGAGTTCGTCCGTTTCATGAACCCCGGGGATCTGCGCATCGCGCACATCGCCTGCGGTCAATGCCATGCGAACGAAGTCCTCCAGCTCCGTAAAAGCATGATGACCCACGGATGTATGCTCTGGGGGGCTGCAATCTACAACAACGGCGGATCTCCGACCAAATGGTCTAGCTACGGCGAAAGCTATTCGATGTACGGCAAACCCCAACGCATGCAGACCGTGCCGGCTCCCTCGCAGTACGATATCGACTTCAAAGGCATCCTGCCCTATCTAGACCCACTGCCACGCTTCGAAGCCTCCCAGCCAGCTAATATCCTCCGTATTTTTGAACGCGGGGGACGCTTTCGATCAGAAATCGGTATCCCAGAACGGACCGAGGAACCAGGCCGACCCCGGGAACGACTCAGCAACCGTGGACTAGGCACCGAGAATCGTACCGACCCGGTCATGGTCGGTTTGCAAAAGACTCGTCTTCTGGACCCAACCCTGAACTTCCTGGGCACCAACGACCATGCCGGTGACTACCGATCCAGCGGTTGCAGCGCCTGCCACGTGATCTATGCCAACGACAGATCTCCTATGGCTTCGGGCCCCTTCGCCAAGTACGGTCACCGTGGTCTTGCCGCAGCCGAGAAAGACGACTGGGTCCAGTTCGTCGATCCGACGATCCCCAAGGATGAACCGGGTCACCCGATCCAACACATGTTCACCAACAGCATTCCTACCAGCCAATGCATGGTCTGCCATATCCACCCCGGTACCACGGTGATCAATACCTACCTGGGCTTCATGTGGTGGGACAACGAAACCGATGGCCAGTGCATGTATCCAAAAACCCAAAAAGATCCAACCGCCGAAGAGATGGTCGAGGCCTCTTGGTCGAACCCTGAGGAGTCCTCCGCCCGAGGTCTATGGGGGGACCCCGAGTTCCTCTCTCGCGTGAGCGAACTGAATCCATTCCTCAAGCACACCCAGTTCGCCGACTTCCACGGCCACGGCTGGGTCTTCCGCGCCGTGTTCAAAAAGGATCGCCAAGGCAACTTGCTCGACCACGAAGGCAAGCAGGTCGAGCAACCCTCGACTCCTGCCCTGATGGCCGCTATGGAACCCTCGGATGAATTCGAGAAAATCCACGGCAAACAGCGCGACGGTGTCCCAGTCCACTTGATGGATATCCACACCGAAAAAGGAATGCACTGCGTCGATTGCCACTTCTACCAAGACGGCCACGGGGATACCAAGCTCTATGGTGAGGTTCGCGCAGCGATCGAAATCCAATGCATCGACTGCCACGGCGATGCCTCGCAAAACCTGATCGAAAAAGTCGACGGCCAACTTCGAAGCGGACTACCAGCCCAGCTCACCACCAGCGGTCCTGCTTCCGGCGAAGAACCCACCAACCTTCTGGCTCTCCGCACCGCCTTTGGCCAGCCCCGCTTCGAGATCCGTCGCGTTCCAGGTCGCAAACCAGTCTTGATCCAACGCAGCAACGTCGAAAAAGGTCTCGAATGGGTCGTCACTCAAACCGCCGAAACGATCGACCCTGCAAGCGAATCCTACAATCCTCGCAGCCACATCGCTAAAACCGTCCAAATGGATCCAGACGGCCAGATGCGCTGGGGTGGGAAACCCTCCGAGGAGAAATGCGCACATAGCAACAAGAATATGAATTGCATCGCTTGCCATAGCTCATGGAACCCTAGCTGCTTCGGTTGTCACCTGCCCCAAAAAGCCAACCTGAAAACCCCGAACCTACACAACGGTGGCGAAATTTCGCGCAACCGTATCTCGTATAACTTCCAAACGCTCCGCGATGATGTCTACATGATCGCTCGCGACGGGAACGTGACTGGGAACCGTATCGGGCCAGCTCGCAGCTCCTGCGCGATCCACGTCGGTAGCTACAACTCCAACCGAGAATCGATCTACGTCCAACAACAGACCATCAGCGGCGAAGGCCTCAGCGGGATCGCCTTCAGCACCAACGTACCTCATACTGTTCGAGGCGGAACCGGCTGGGATCCCACCCACGCAACCCGCCCACCAGGGACCTACGAAACCAAATCATGCTCCGATTGCCACCTGTCGCTCAACAACGATAACAACGCGATCATGTCGCAGCTGCTCATGCAAGGCACCGGCGCGACAAACTTCATCGGCAAATACTGCTGGGTCGGTGCCGGTGAACATGGCCTCGAAGGTATCGTCGTTACCGAGCAAACCGAACCACAAGCCGTTTTCGGTAGCAGCCTTCATCAAGTCGCCTACCCTGAAAATTATAGAAAACACGTCGAAGAACACCACCGCGAGCTCGAACACGCTCACGAACATCCCGGCAAAGACATCCTCGAAGCCTTCAGCCCTCGTTTCAACAAACCAGAGATCCTCTCGCTGCAGCATCGCGGTGAATACTTGTATGCGGCATGTGGAGAAGGCGGACTGCGGATCTTCGATATCGCCTTCATCGATCACAAAGCGTTCGCTGAACGGATTACCACCGCTCCGGTATCTCCTCTAGGCCAAAAATTCTACGTGCGTACCAAGTACGCTACGAGCGTGGCTGCACCCACGACAATCGCTCCAGATCCGACCCGTACTCACCGACCGGAAAACTTCGAACAAGCTGTCCCGGCCCTTTATGCCTATATTTACGTGACCGACAAGTACGAAGGTCTCGTGATGGTCTCGGCCGCTTCGCTGCTGGACGGCAAACCAGACAACAACTTCCTAAAGAAAGACGTGGTTTTCAACCCTAACGGATTGCTCTGCGGTGCTTCGGCCGTGACGATCGCGGGCAATTACGCTTATGTTTGCTGCGACGCTGGTCTGGTCGTGATCGATCTGACTGAACCCACCACACCCAAAGTCGCCTCGGTCGTGGGACACGAACTGCTGCACCATCCTCACTCGGTGGCCGTCCAGTTCCGCTATGCGTTTGTATGTGATGAAGAAGGTGTAAAAGTATTCGATGTTACCGAACTTGGACATCCTGAGCATGTCCATACAGTTGAACTCCATGATGCTCACAGTATCTACCTGGCTCGAACCTATGCCTACGTCGCCGCAGGACACCAAGGTTTGGTGATCCTCAACATCGCCAACCCAACCGAAGCGTTCATCGATCAGATCTACAACGCCGACGGTGAAATCAACGACGCACACGATGTGAAACTAGGGATCACCAACGTCAGCCAGTTCGCTTATCTCGCCGATGGAAAGAACGGGTTGCGAGTGATCCAACTGACGAGCCCCGAAGTCCCCGGCAACGATGGCTTCTCGCCTCGACCCAACCCTTGTTTAGTCGCCACTCGAAAACTCCCCAAGGACGGTCATGCCCTGTGCGTTTCTCGCGGAATCGACCGAGATCGCGCCGTCGACGAATCAGGAAATCAAATCGCTGTCTTCGGACGAGTCGGAGCCCGCCCGCTAAATCGTCAAGAGGTCATGCGCATGACTCGCAGACCCGACGGCAGCATCTTCCAGGTCAGCGACGATCCGTTCGACAGCCGCGTGTACGAGTTTCCATCGACGATCAAGAAGCTCGAAACGGCCAGGGCTCTTGGCACCGATACGATCCAACGCTAAATCACATGTCCAGGAGTGCATCATGGTGCGTATCGCAATGCTAGGTTGCGGCCTGATCGGTGATTTCTACGCCCAAGCTCTCCTGGGCCAGCGCAGCCGAGATCAAATCCGGATCGCTTATTCTCGGACCAATGACCGTCTCGAACAGTTCGTCAGCAAATGGAAGATCCCCAGCGGAACGACCGATATGCTCGAGGCTATCGAACATCCAGAGGTCGACGCGGTGGTCATCGCTACTCCAAACCATATGCACGAACATGCGGCTTGTGCCGCCGCACAAGCTGGCAAAGCTGTCCTGTGCACCAAACCCCTCGGCCGAAATGCACAGGAGGCTTATCGGATGCTCCAAGCCGTCGAGAAAGCCGGCGTCTTTCATGGATATCTCGAAGACCTCGTCTACACCCCAAAAACCCTCAAAGCCCTCGCGTCGGTCCGAGATGGTAGCCTAGGAAAAATCCTCTGGGTGCGTTCCCGCGAAACACATCCCGGACCCCATAGCTCCTGGTTCTGGAACAAAGAACTCGCCGGAGGCGGTGCCATTGTCGATATGGGTTGCCATTGCATCGAAATCGCCCGAAGTTTCATCGGCAAGAATATTCGCCCCATCGAAGTCGTCTGCTGGGGGGCAACCCAAGTCCATCCGATCGACAGCGAAGACCATGCGATCGGATTGGTTCGCTACGAAAACGGGGCCATCGGACAATTCGAAGTCAGCTGGTCGTTCCGCGGTGGAATGGACCTACGCGATGAAGTCGTCGGCACCGAAGGAACCATCTGGCTCAATCACTGGCTCCGAACCGGTATCGAAATGTTCTCGTCGGTAGGTAGTCAAACCTACGTCGCCGAGAAATCCGAAAGCTCCAAAGGTTGGATGTTTCCTGTCGGAAACGAGGTAAGTGCGCTTGGGTACCTGGATATGTTCGAGGACATGCTCAACGCATTCGATGCTGGTCAAACCCCTCGCGAAACCTTCTTCGATGGCTATGTCGTCAACTCCATCGTCGATGCAGCTTATCGATCGATCCAATCCAAACGCTGGGAACCGATCCAATTAGAACGATGGGATTACACCAGCAGCTACGACACCAATGTCGCAAAACAAGACAGCGAATTCGAGATCATCAAACGTGAACTCTTGCCCGACGGTTCCGAGCGGCTGATCGTCAAGAATCGGAAAACCGGGCAGATCGAAAATCGCTAGAAATCCTCTTCCTCGATCTTAAAAGTAGGCTGCTGCATAGAACCTACGAGCCGATCAAACTCCTCGGGCGAGACTCCATCTCGACGGACTCCTTGGCCTCGGTATATCTGTAGGCCTTGTTTTCTCGATAAGATTTCTCGCCTCGAGCGAAATTCAGGCGGATCTGGCCAATCTACTTCGATGTTCGTCCACTCGAACAAGCTTGGCAAATTCTCGCACAGGTAATCCCAATACGCCTTGCGATCGGTTTGCAAAAAGATTTTTCCCTGCGGCGTTAACCTTCGATACATCCAACCGATGTACTCAGGCGTCAACATCCGACGCTCTGCCGCGACCGGGTCAGCATGAGGTTGCGGATGGTAGATATGAATCTCCGAGAGGCTCGCATCTCCGCACAGCTCGGTCAGGAATCGCCAACCATCGACAACTGCAAATCGAACATGCTGCAAACCTCGCTGATTGGCTCGGCGTGTCCCATAGCGGATCACCGCCGGCAGTGAGTCGATCGCAAGATGGTTGCATTCGGGCCGAAGCACGCAGCTTGCAATCGTATAGCGACCATTCCCGCATCCGATGTCGACGACCATCGGAGCCTCTCGGCCAAAGATGCTAACCCAATCGACGGGGCTCGCGTCGGGGATCCGCTTCAGTGCACATTGTGTCCATTGCTCCTTGGGAACAATTGGACCTGCGATCGGGATTCCAAATTCGTATTCGGTCTGGCCCGGCTCGAGCACAGGTGCCGGAGGGGCTTTGCGAGGCACTCGACGATGGTACCTGCTCGGACGTCTTGAACTCATGTTTACCGATCACACTGAAGGTATCGCTGGCCGATCTCGACGTAATGACGCCAACCTCGATCGATCATCGCGAGCTCTGTCTCGCCGCATTCTCGTATGATCTTACCCGGAAGTCCCATAACTAGCGAGCGTGGAGGAACGATTTGTCCTTCCCGCACCAATGCACCAGCCGCGACGATCGATCCACTGCCGATCACCGCACCGTTGAGAATCGTCGCACGCATTCCGATCAAACAATCCGATTCAACCGTCGCGCCATGCACAATCGCCCCGTGGCCAACCGTCACACGCTGGCCGATCACAAGCGGATATCCCGGGTCGGCATGCAGGCAGACCAAGTCCTGGATGTTCGTAAAATCTCCAATGCTGATCGTGTCGGCATCGCCTCGCATCACCGCACCAAAAAGGATCGTGCACGAGCGACCTATGCGGACGTTTCCTCGCACCGTAGCATTGGCAGCAATGTAGCACTCGGGCCCTACAAGCTCTCGGCGGAACGACAAATCGATCGAATCATCCATTTCAGGCTCCGTAACAGATCAAGGTCAGATAACTCGTGGACAGCCGTATTGAGCGAACCGCCCACGTTGGTCTGGTCGGATTATAGCGATCCTATCGAGTACGCTTGGAGAACCACCCTCGGATTTTTCAAGGTTCCACGAGAAGGACCTCAAGCATGGGGAAAAATTAGATACTCGGTGGAGTTCCCTCCATTGACTTAGCACCGGCTCACAGAATAGTACTGACATGGCACTCGACAAGTCCGCAAAGAAATGGGATCGATCGGTCCGATGGGACATGCTCGGCGTGGTCCTCTTTGGTATCACCGCCGTGGTTTGGGTGGCTCTATTTACCCATGACCCGGCCGATGACCTTAGGCCTGCTCTGGGGTTTAGCTCAGCGACTGGGCAAGACAGCTCGATGTATCCGAGTTGGATCGCTCCTGCGGTCTACCCTCCGAATGAGAAATTTCATAATGAAGCCGGCTTTTTGGGGGCACTCATCAGCCAAATTCTCTTCCAAGCCACCGGCATCGGAGCCTACCTGATCGCTCTGCTACTCCCGATCTCCGGAGTGGTCTGCTTTCGAAAATTGCCCTGGGCAAGCCCCTTGGGAAGAAGCCTCGGTTGGAGTTTGTTGCTCGCCTCCCTGTGCGCACTTCCCGATCGACTCGGTCTGCCGATCCCTCTCAGCGTTCCGATCGGTCGAGGAGGATACCTAGGGGCTCTGATCAATACTTGGCTAAACGAACATCTTGCTTTCACCGGTGGTCTGATTTTCCTCTTGGCAGTCTTTGCCATCGGACTGCTTCTGAGCACTGAGTACGCTCTGATCCGCTACCTAGGCTTCGCTACCACCGGCAGCATGAGCTTGCTCAAGGCCCTGCAGTTACGGCTCTCCGATGGTTGGGCCCGCACTACCAGTGGCTCGGGAATCTTCAGCGGTCGCCGATCCGACTTGCCCGCCTCGGTCACCCTGCGCGATGGCGCACCGATCGTGTCGCTCGACGGAGGCCCACTTCCCTCATTTACCGATCTGGCCAAACGCCCATTCGGAATCCCAGAAGGAAATCGGCCCGATGACCAGCAAACAACCGAGGATGCAGACGGACCCGCCATCCGAATAGGTCGCCGAGCAACGACCTCGTTCAGCAGCCAAGACCTATCGGGTGGCTCCAAACCTGTCGGACGCACCGACCTGTCGACCTCCAAAAACAAGTCGTCTAAAAAAGCCAGCAGCCATCTAGCCGACGATGACTACCAAGAGGATGAACAAACCGAAGACAGTCAGTACGAATCGCAGGAACAAGAATACGAGGTAGCCGAATCCCACTCGACCAAGGGCCATGACTCTTTTGGCGACCAAACCGACGAGGGAAACATCCAGGACCCCGTCCATGACGACTCGATCGATCTAGGTCAAACGGCTCATGGCAAACTGCGAGCCGACCAATCGCACAATGTCCAAGCACAGGGCGATCCAGAGCAGGGAGATCCAGCCTCAAGCCCTAGAATCCGAAATTCAAAAAACCGAAAAAAGGACGAGGAAGAAGAGGAGCGAAACTCGCTGTACAATTCGTTGAATGACACCAAGCTACCTGCCGGGAGCGAGGAGTATGTCCTGCCGAGCGTCGAGCTATTGGCCGAAGGCGACGATTTTTCGTACGACGAGCAGACCGAGGAAGTCAAACGCAAAGCGAGGGTCTTGGAGCAGACGTTTCTCAATTTTGGTTTCAATATTCGCGTCGTCGAGATCGAAACCGGGCCCGTCATCGCCCAATATGAAATCGAGATGGAAGCCGGGCTGCGGCTCTCGAAGATCAC
>CAILTZ010000035.1 GCA_903837255.1 uncultured Pirellula sp.
AGCTTTTTCTCAAACCCCGATGATGCTCAAGTAGCACAGTCGCTGCGTACGCCTCTTGGCTGACAGGCTCCCGTAAGCCAAACCACAAGCGAGGCAAATACAACGGATCAAATGTGCGATTGGAATTCATCGTTTCTTGGCCTTGCTCGCATCGGAATCTTGTCCCTCCAAGGGACCAGCCATGGGTGGAGTCTCGTAGAACTTGCCATCCTCTTGCACCCGTGGATCTCCAGTCGCAATTAACTCCTGCATCAGACGATCTTCGAGCTCCGCGCGGATCTGAGGGTAACTCTGATCGCTTGCGACATTCACCATCTGATGCGGATCCTTGTTAAGATCGTATAGCTCCTCTCGAGGGCGCTTTGAGTAAGCCCTTTCGTAGAACTCTCTCCACTGCGGATCGTCACGGTGGGTCACCAACCAAGCCTTGGTCGGCCCAGCATCCTCATCCGGATGAGTCACACGGGTATTGTTCTGAATCTGCTTGAAGGTCGGTGGCTGAGGATCGTCCAATCCGTAGGGATCTCCCAGCGGCCAACGTTCGGGACGAAAGTTGATGATGTACAAAAAATCGTCGGTTCGGATACCACGCTGCGGATAAGGGGTCCAATCGGCCCTCGCGGATTCGACATGCCGTTCGCGCCCTACAAAGATCGCCTTGCGACTCGCATCGAGCTTGCCGCTGCGATCGCTGTAGAGCATGGGCAATAGACTCTTTCCAGTCATGTTGCTCGGGATCGGCAATCCAGCCGACTCGAGAATCGTCGGCGCAAGATCGGTCAGACTGACCAAGTCATCGATGATGCGATCACCCGGGATCTTCGGCCCGCTGATGGCCAAGCTAACCGAGGTCCCAAAGCCATACAAATTGCATTTGCCGTGAGGGAACCCTGGAGGACCATGATCCCCGCTGACGATTACCATCGTCGAGTCTGCCAAGCCGCTTGCCTCAAGCCGATCGAGCAGAATTCCAACGGCTGCATCGTAAGCTGCGATTTCGCCAAAGTAATCGGCCATGTCCTGGCGAACGATCTGTACATCAGGCAAAAACGGCGGCAACTTGCCCTTGAAATCATCCGGGTTAAAACCCCACAGATTTTTGCCCGAGCCTTGGACCCATTGGCGGTGGACATTCGTCGGCCCAAACCAGTAGCAAAAAGGTTTGCCGTCCGGGCGAGCTTCGAGAAACTGATCAAAGTTCAATGCCATCTCCTCCAAGAGCGTCTGTTTGGCTTGTTCAAAACTCTCCCCCTGCTCGATCATCTTGGTAACGTTCTCGGAAAAATCGTTCCAGCGTCGACCAGACCTCTCATAAGCGAACTTGCCAGCACCGTAGGGTGCATCGTTGGGACTACCCGGTCCCCAAACTTTGAAGCTCTCGCCGATGTGATAGCCGGCCTCATGGAGCAAGAGCGGAAATGCGGGGATGCTCGAGTCCCATTTAGCACCCTGCAAAATAGAACCTTGGCCCGTCCTCCAAAAATGCTGGCCGGAAAGAAGCGCGCTTCGGCACGGCGTGCAGCTCGGTGCAGACACAAAGGCATTTCTAAAAAGAACACCCTTTTTGGCGATGCGATCGATGTTTGGTGTTCGGACCAACGATTGAAGTGGATTGTCTGGCTCGTGCATGGCATAAGCGCTTGCGTACCGCCCCCAATCGTCGGCAAAAAGAAACAGA
>CAILTZ010000036.1 GCA_903837255.1 uncultured Pirellula sp.
CGCAACCAACTGGGGCTTCTACAAACTCTCATTGGCTCAAGCGGCTTGTTCTGGTCGACCTGAACCGACTGGCGAATGCCAAGCAATGGCACTTGGCGCTCATCGAAGCGATCAAGCTTGGGATCTTCGCCGCGATTGCTATCTGGTTTTTGAGTTTTCTATGGCCGGTGTTGTTGATTGTTGCAGTTCTATTCGGTGCCTATCGTTGGTGGCGAAAGTACGGAAAGAAGAACAAAACCGCAGATCGCGTGAGCTTGAAAAAGGTTTTGCGCAAGCAACGGCGTAAACAAAAAAGGTACACGCGTGAAATTGCCCGATTGATCCAGCAGATCAATCAGCAGCAAACGGTTCGGCATTGGTTGGTCCCAACCCCATTTTGGCCAGAGGCCAATAGAATCGAGCATTCCAAGTCAATCGTTTGTCCCGATTTGGTGCTGCAAGAGTTTCCTCTGCGATTCGCCGATCCAACCGCCGAGCCGATCTATGCCCGTATCCTCGATACCCTCCATCATGCACAGCATCTGATCTGTTACAGCCAGTACACCAAGGACCAGCAACTCGTCGCCGGTGTTGGTGTGCCTGCGGATCAAATCGATGTCATCGGACACGGATGTGTGGAGTTGGGCGATTTTATCAAACTGGGAAAAACTCGGCCCGATCGTCATGAACAACAACAGATCGCCCTTGAGTTCCTTAGGGCTTATCAGCGAACCTACCTTGCCGATAACCCCTACTGGAATCGGTTCGCTTGGGACAAGCAAAAGTATGTCTTGTACTCGTCTCAAGCTCGAGGTCAAAAGAATATCCTATCCCTTTTGAGGTCCATCGAAATTCTTCGACATCGCCAAGGCGACCCTGTCCGATTGGTTTTGACTTGCGAACGCTCGACAGGCTCCGATTTGGATCTGTTTGTTTCCGAGCATCGGCTCGATGCATGGGTATTGTTTGCTCCAGGGGTATCCAACCAAGTACTCTCGTCGCTCTACTGCTGGGCTAGCTTGGCGGTCAATCCAACGCTATTCGAAGGCGGATTTCCATTTACATTTACCGAAGCGTATTCGGTCGGGACTCCATCGCTCCTGAGCGATATACCGATGGTGCGAGAGAAAGTCCTTGACGACTCGCTCCGCAACACCATGCTCTTTGATCCATTCAATCCCCAGGATTTGGCCGACAAGATCCAAAGGGGACTCATGCACCGAGAGCAACTTGCTGAATCGCAACGAGGCCTGTTCGAAGCCTTTCCGACTTGGACAGCGGTCGCACAGCGGTACTCGGAATCTCTGCGTCGCTGAGCACCATTAGCTTGCATGAAGCCAACTGGCGGTAAGCTAACTGGCGGGAAGCGACTGACTTTTTCGATGCCGTTTGACAGCCTGAACGGCCAGCCGTCTTAGTTCGATTGCATCGCCGACCTCTGAGGATAGGCTCGCCGAGCGGCTTAGGAGTTGATCCATTTGCGCAGCGGGCAGCCACAGCAGAGTCACATCGGTATCGGCTTTCAGACTGATCCCATCGGTCGACGACCCTGCGGTCAAATTGTCCCCAAAACATTCTCCTGCACTGAGTGTCGAGACGACTACCTCTTGTCCTTCGTTGGATTGGGCCAGGAGCGAAACTTGGCCACGGAGAATCAGCGCCCCACCCTCGAAAGGCCTCGCTGGGGAATGCATGATCTCGCCAGACGTGTACTCGCGTACATCGAGGTGCGCCAGTTCGGCTGGTTGCAAGGAGGCTTTGAAGCGGGGTTGTTCGTTGAGCCACTGAGAGGTTGTTCTTTCCGGCTTGCCAGGATTCTCGCCAGGCCGGTATTCCATTTGGATCGGGAACGGGATCGTCAATCCTTCTCGACGGGCCACGTACCAAAGTCTGGTCATCACATTGTCGCGTGTGGCTCCGAGCGTCTCTTGCATTTCGACGGTGAAGATCATCCGATAGATGATCGAAAAGTCGGCGTAGTTGACCGTTCGAACAAGGGGCTCTGGGTCGCTTTTTACCCCGGGGGTACTGCGGAGGACTTCCAGGAGCAACTCTTTGACTTTGTTTGGGGGATCATCGTAGCTGAAGCCCATTTCGACGATCTCCGTACGTTCAGGGGAAGGTCGCGAGAGATTGCTGAAGGCTCCTTTGTAGAGCGAGACGTTGGGAACCACACGCATCTCGCTCGTTGGGGTTTCGATGTACACCGACCGCCAATTGATTTCTCTCACTTTGCCAATCACCCCATCGATGTTCACCCAGTCGCCGACGTTCAATGAGATCGGAAGAGCACA
>CAILTZ010000037.1 GCA_903837255.1 uncultured Pirellula sp.
CACTGGTCCATATCGACATGAGCGAATACATGGAGAAGCACAACGTCAGCCGATTGATCGGAGCCCCTCCAGGATATGTCGGTTACGAAGAAGGTGGGCAGCTGACCGAGAAGATCCGTCGTAGGCCCTATTCGGTCGTGCTTCTCGATGAGATCGAAAAGGCTCACCCCGATGTGTTCAACATGCTCTTGCAAGTCATGGAAGAAGGTCGTCTGACCGATAGCTTTGGCCGTAACATCGACTTCAGAAACACCATCTTGATTTTGACCACCAACGCTGGAGCTGAGGCGATCAAAAACGAGCAAGCGTTCGGCTTCCAAAAACCCTCCGACGATGCATCCTACGAAAGTATGAAAGCTCGGGTCATGGACTCGATCGAGAGAGTTTTCCGCCCAGAGTTTCTCAACCGTCTCGATGACGTGATCATCTTCAGACACCTCAACAACGACGACCTCAAAAAGGTTATCGATTACGAACTTGCAAAAGTTCGCGAGCGACTCCGAGAACGAGGCTTCGAAATCGAACTTACCGATGAAGCAAAAAACTTTATCATCAAACAAGGTTCGAACCTCGATTATGGAGCACGTCCACTGCGCCGCGCGATCGAACAACGCATCGAGGACCCACTTTCCGAGGAACTGCTACGCGGTAGCTTTGAAGGCAAGAACACCATCCTGATCGATGCGGTTAAGGACGAGTCGGGCAAGGTGACTCGCTTGGACTTCAAAGGCGAGCAACGCGACACCGACTTGGAACTCTCCGGAGCAGGGGAAGCAAAAAAATAATCCCCCCCCCCCAAACGGCGGGGACCAGAAGTTTTAGACATCATCCAAAACGCAGGGGCGAAGACATTTGCTCCTGCGTTTGGCTTTTCATCTCCCGAATTCCTACCCCAAGCAAACATGACAATGTGTCGTCCTACCAAGGAACAAAAAAAGGATTATTTCTGAGTTGCCGATTTTAACGGCCAGAAAAACCTACAAAACGTCCTTAAAGTTTGCCTAACGCCTAAAGTTGACCTAGACTTACTTGAGTCACGTTTCTCGGGAGGAAAAACGCAAAAAAAGTCAGTCAGAAGTCGACGGATCGACTTTGCTGTTACCGTTGCCAACGGTTGCGATTGCTCTGGGTGGCAGCAGATCGATTAAACGAGGTGAGACAGTGAATGCTATGAGTAGGTCGTCGGTGTTGGCTAGGCGAGGTTTCACCCTTGTGGAATTGTTGGTGGTGATTGCGATCATAGGTTTGCTTGTTGGCCTGCTTTTACCAGCCGTGCAGGCCGCTCGCGAAGCCGCAAGGCGAATGAGTTGCACGAACAATCTTCGCCAAATTGGAATGGCGACACAGAACTTTGAAAGTGTTAACAAACGACTTCCGCCAGGCGCACTGCTCCCAGGACCACAAAACACACCATTCCCTGGGGCTGTTCCCCCCAATCCTTACACCTTTCAAAAAGACCAGCATTCCGGCATTGGGCACCTAGCATTCCTTCTACCGTTCATCGAGGCCACCCAAATTTGGAGTACATTGCAATCCTCGGTGAATTTAAGCGTCGACAGCTCTGGTGTTGGTGCTCCGGTTGGTTCGCTGCAGCAGAAAATGAATACGTACTGGACCAAGACTACTGCTTGGGACGCTGGACAATTCAAAATACCCTTATATCTCTGTCCTTCGGACACCACAGAGCTCGGTGGAACAAAATCGGTAATTGTGAATCACGCGTTTACAACATCCACCGGATTTTCCCCTTTTCATTGGTTAATCGAGGAAACCACAGCGGGTGCAACTTGGCACCAAACGATGGGAAAAACAAATTACTTAGGCTGTATGGGGAAATCGGGTTTAACAGGGTCAAGGGAATTGGATCGTGCGCCACCACTTGGAGCCGACCTTGGCAAGAAAGGTCTCAATTCAGATGATTTGAATGGTGTCTTTGGAATTCGGTCAAAAACACAACTTGCTGAGATTAAAGACGGCCTCTCGAATACATTTCTTTTCGGAGAAGTCACTGGAAGTTGGGATTTCCCAGCGCGCCCTTCTGAAAGAGTAAGCACCTTTTGGTGGATTTCAGCAAATGGACAATACACACGCTACATGATTCCTTATCCATGGGGCATAGATAGCCTCAGCACCGTTTCAAAAGGTGATGCAAGCAAATTCAATAGCATGCACTCGGGTGGTCTTCATATGTGTTTCGCAGATGGAGCCGTTCGATTTGTTTCCTACACAATCGATGGCCCACTTTGGTACATCATGGGTGGCATGAAGGATGGATTGCAAGGGCAACCTGAGTAGTCGAAAATCGCAGAAGTTGCAGGAGATTGATTCAAAGCAAGAGTAGAGAAGCGGCGGAGATAACGGCAAGGATGATTATCCCAACTTCAAACCCTCTTTGATCTATTTTCTTGACTAAACTACTACCTGCTTTGAGCCCCAACCAGATCAGCGGCAGAAATATCGCGTTCAGCGCAAGGGTGTCAGAGCGTATGAGTCCAAGATTCCAGCTAAAGGGAATCTTGACCACATTGAGCAGTAGAAAAAACCAAGCTGCTGTGCCGACGAACTCTTTCTTGGGAAGCCCGATGGCAATCAAGAACATGCCGAAAACCGGGCCAGCAGCGTTAGCCAACATGGTCGTTATGCCGACGAGAATTCCCATCCCCCATGCAAAAAGCTCGCTGTGAGGAACCTGGGCAAACCAATCTTCGCGGAACATACGAGTCAGTTGCACAAGCGCCAAGCCGAGAATGATGCAGCCAATCGTCGGACGGTAATAGGACTCGCTCATCACATCCATCAACAGCCAAGCGGCCACGACTCCAACGATCGCCGGCGGAAACATGCGTCGCACGTAACCCCAATCGGCATGCTGGCCAAACATCAGCATCGCCATGGTATCCCCAACGATGAGCATCGGTAGCACAACACCCGTCGAGGCCTTCGCACCAAATACATACGCGAAGATCAGCACGTGGACTAAGCTCACCCCCGAAAAACCACTCTTGGTGATTCCGATTCCAAAAGCAGCCAGCGCCAAAAGCAGCCAATTTCCTATCGAAATCATCGCTGGATCAAGGGTCATTGCAATCACTTACCCGGAGATACGCGACCATGCACTATGCGATTCTGCCGGTCTGTCAACTCTTGAACGATCTCGTCGGTGCTCTCTGGATCGACCCTCCGACAACATTCCATAAGAGTTTCTGCCAAACGATCGAAGGGCTCCTCCCACTCCTCGGGTGTGGAATCCTCTGGAGCGATGCAACTGATTTCGTTGACTAGCAAGACGAACCTAAGGACATGCCTGAAGAGCATCCCCTCATGCTTTTGGAGCCCTCGCGTGACAATGTACTTGTTGAAGTCCCCCTCGAATGAAAGCAGTTCGCCAACAACCCAGACGCTTCGCGTGTATACATCGTGCACACCTGGAAAATCATAATCGAACATTCGACGCAGCTTTTCTCCCAATGCCAGTGGCTTGGGCACTGGTCCATCGGATCGATCCCAGGGCCGACTCTGCCTGGAATCTCCAAGTCCAGAGCCCTCCTCGGATTCCTCATCCTCGGGCGACTGGCCTGTAATCTCTTGGACTCCGGCCAACCCAAGCTCCAGCAACCGAGGATGCAAATGCTGCTGTGCCAAAGGGCCAAAGGGTAACTGTTCTGGCCCCGGCACGGGAACCAACTTGCTGATGTTCGCGGGCAACTCTAAAACACTCTCCAAGAGTTGTATCCGCTCGATTGGATCGGCAAAATGCATCTGCTGGATCACATACAAACCGTAGATCGGATTGACGCTGCGAAGCTCGCAAAGAAGCTCCAAACGCGGCTTGGCCTCGATCCTCTCGGGGCGATAATTCTCTAAATCGTACCCCCGAGAACCAGCCTCCTCGGTGTTTGATTCCGGAGTGCTTTCCTCGTCATCATCGGTCTGCTCTGCCGCAGACTCCAATTGCCCAGCAGGCAAAGCGTACTTGAGCCAACCAGTTATGGATTCCTTGGTAGAGGATTTCTTGTCCCCTGACGCCGTCTGATTGCTTGCCGGATTTTTCGCGATCTTAGGAGTAGGAATCAGTTCTAGGAACCCAGCCGTCCAGAGCGTTACGAGCATCCGGTTGAGCTCTTTTTGCCCATTGACCAAATCGCTCGGCGAGAGCAAGCGACGACCAACCAAATCTCTAAGTGGCTGGACCTGGGGATCCTCGATGAGCATCGTCGCAAAAAGCCTCCAGGGCAGGGGACCACGGCTAGCAAGATGCGCTGACGGGGCCGTGACCAACTTTTGGAATTGCTCTTTGGTCCAATATGTCTCCCCCTGTCGATGCGTTGGCATTTTCTTTTTCAGCTGCTTCTTGGCCTTGATCAGATTCGGATCTTTCGTGTCCTCGGGAATCTGATCGTATTGCAACCTCCAACGGTAGTACTTCACGTCGTCTTCGTGGGCCAAGGCATACACGAAACCTTCGCGATCATACTGCGGTCTTCCCGCACGCCCAAAGATCTGCTGTGCCGAAGCAGAATCGATGAGCTTCTTTTTTCCGTATGGACCCTTGACCAAGCTGGGCAAAACCACGCATCGAGCGGGCAAATTGATACCAGCCGATAGAGTCTCGGTACAAACGCACACACTCAATAATTTCTCCTGAAACAGTTGCTCGACCAGCCGACGGTACTTGGGCATAATCCCCGCATGGTGGATCCCAACACCACGGATGAGGATCTGCTTGATCTTCGGCCCAGCACCCTCTCCAAGTGGGATCCCCTCAAGCCGTTTGGTGATAATCGCCTGACGCTCTTTGTCGATGAGCTTCCGCCCCTTGAGCAACTCAGCGACTTGCCAACATTGGTCTCGATTGAAACAAAAAACCAAACCGGGAGTCCGCCTGCGAACATCATCCCCTTCTGAGATCTTCTCGAGCTGTTCGTCCAAGTACAAATCTTCGACCCACTCGAACTGCAAAGGCACCTTCCGCTCCGTACCCTGCACCAATTCCAAATTCCGCCCATGAGCCCGATGCAACCAAGAACAGAACTCAACGCTATTGCCGATCGTCGCAGAAAGAAGCATCAACCGCACATGCTTGGGTAGCATCCCGATGCTCAGCTCCCAGACGATCCCACGCTCCGGATCGTTGAAACTGTGGAACTCATCCATGATCACCGAGTCGACTCCCTCGACCCAAGCCTGATCGTGATGCAAGAGACGATTCAAAAGAATTTCGGCAACAACCACCAGAATCGGCGCATTTGGATTGACCTTGCGATTGCCAGTAACGAGTCCAATCGAACTGGCTGGATAACCCCACCGCAAAGCCGAAGCTTGGAGCTCCTGGAGCTTCTGGTCCGTCAAGGCGATCAGCGGTGTGGTGTAGTAACACTTGCGACCAGTCCGCAACGCTTCGTAAATCGCTCCCTCAGCGATGAGCGTTTTGCCTGTCCCGGTCGGTGCACATACCAAAACGCCTTGGTCGGAGGAAAACCAAGCGATCAAGGCATC
>CAILTZ010000038.1 GCA_903837255.1 uncultured Pirellula sp.
CGGCACTTGTCTTGCCCCCCCCCTACCCTCTCGTCGCGCGGAGATAGCAGCCATGCATTATTGGACATTCATCATTGTTTTCGTGCTCTCTTCGTGGATCGTTCACGGACAGGAATCCATGAAGAATATCGCTTACGTTAGCGACGGTCATCCCAGGCATGTGCTCGACATTTACCGAGGAGCGGCGGGTGGACCGGCCAAGCGACCGGTGGTCTTTTGGATCCATGGCGGCGGTTGGCAAGCTGGTGATAAAGCCGATGTCGCGATCAAGCCCAAGTATTTTACTGACAAAGGCTACATGTTCGTCGCATGCAACTATCGACTGCTGCCGGATGTGACCATGGATGATCTTATCAGCGACGTGGCACAGGCATTGCTATGGGTTCACAAAAACATTGGCACTGCGGGTGGCGATCCAGATCGCATCATCATCGGGGGGCATTCTGCCGGTGCGCAGATCGCTGCCCTGTTGTGCATCGACGACAAGTATTTGAAGGATGTAGGGGTGCCAATGAGTGCATTGAAAGGTTGCATCCCCGTCGACGGGGATACCTATGACATCCCCAAGATCATCATGACAGCCGAGCATCGCCAAGCGCTTTATGGGGGGCAGATGCCGACGTTTGGCCATCGTCAAAAGTTTGGGAACGATCCGCGAAAGCATATTGATTTCTCGGCGGTGACCCATGTGGCCAAGAATAAGGGGATTCCGCCGTTTTTGATTTTGTATTTTTCAGGCAATCCAGATACGACGGTCCAAGCCCGTCGGCTTGAGGGTGTCTTGAAAGAATCCGAGGTACCGGTCAAGGTGTTGGGCAAGTCCGATACGAATCATTCCAAACTCAACGACGATTTGGGTTTGGCCGACGACCCGGCCACCCAATCCCTAACGGAGTTTCTATCCGGGCTTTAGAAGGTGGAGCGATCCCGGCTGATTTCTCGACATGTGGTATGAGCCTACGAGCCAGTGTGTACCAGTCCTGCGATTATTCAAATATAGCCGCAGGTGTGAGCCGCTTGGCGCAAGCCAGGCCACCACTCGACTTCACGCCGGTGGGGCCATGGCTCATAGCTACGAAATAGGACGTCGCAGGTAGCTGGAAGTTACGCCTCCACCGGACGAGTCCGGTGGTAGGCTCCGAGCGCACCTGTGATGACGTGGAGCTATTTAGTTTCAAATTACAGCGTGATCCAGGAGCGTTTAGCTATGTAGTGCTTTAGTCGTTAGAAACAGCCGAACAGCCCGATGATTTCAGGGAAATCATCGACAATCTTAGCAGCCGAAGTAGCGTGAATTAGAGTTGGCGTCTCGCCAGGTTGCGCCATGCGAGTCCTAGCAGCAGTGCTGTTGCGATCGCCCCGAGGACCCTCATCCACCCTGACTTGAACACCACCACACCATTGAATGCGATGAACAACAGGTAAAGTCGTCCGGCGAGCTGCAATGCCCGAACCGCATCGGTCGGTTGCTTGGCCGGCCGCCACATCCAGTACACATCGATGGCCCATACCAATAGAAACAGGTAGTTGAAGTAAACGCCAGCACCGTAGGCAAAGCCCAATTTGTGTCGAGTTTCCTCGGACGTTGCCTCATATGCAGCCATATGGCTCCAATGGTGAACGAAATGGAACGCTGCCATGACGTGCACGAGAAACAGCAGGAAACTGATCGTCCAAAGTGTTCTCAAGGCGCTGTCGATTCCGGATCGCAGCGGCGTCTGGAATTGCACGGCCTGCACCACGACGAATAACAACATCGCCAAGCGGATGGACCATGCGATGATTTCAGCACCTAGGTTCACTTAGTTGTTCTCCCGTGGATACGACGGTTTTGTGGTAAGGAAGGTTCAAGGTCGGATAACAGACGCTTAGCTCGGTAGCTTGGTATTGTAGGGCCAGAAGTCGAACATCGACCAAACGGATCCAGCCGACCTGCCAGCATTTTTCCTGCCAGCATTTTTTCTTGGGTACCTTGCAAGCCACCTCGGGATCGTTCAAAGTGGAAATTATGAAACACATCATCCTCACCTCACAAGTTCTTGTTGCCACCTTTTTCCTACTCTTTGCGATGGGGATTTGGTCCCCCGCCTATGCGCAGCGATCTGATGGTTCGCTGTCGATACCCGAGACCGACGATGGGCTACCCGGGGTAGGGCCGATCCGACGTTACGATTGGTTCCGGAACCTTTGGAGCGAGAAGCGCAAGCAGTGGGCTGCGAAAACCCAGGCCGACCAAGGTGCTGTGGTTTTCTTCGGCGATTCGATCACCCAAGGTTGGGGTGACGACTGTGGGAACACCTTTCCAGGGCTCAAGGTGGCCAATCGTGGGATCAGCGGTGACACGACACGTGGCATGCTGTTGCGATTAAATAAGGATGTCCTGGCATTGAACCCCAAAGGCCTTGTGATGCTGATGGGAACCAATGACTTGGAAGAGGGAGCCGATGCTGCCAAGGTAGCGACGAATATCGAATTGATCCTGACAGCCGTTCAAAAGCACAATCCCAAGATGCCCGTGACGCTGTGCCGTGTTTTTCCTGCATCGGCCAGCAAGAAGCGTCCAGCCGATCAGATCAAGGCGATCAATGGTGCGATTGCGGAGGTTGCCAAAAAGTTTCCGCAGGTCACGATGTTGGACACATGGACTCTCTTTGCTAACGAGCAAGGAGACGCCAAAGAGCCGGAGTTTCCCGATCTGCTGCATCCGAACCAAGTCGGCTATGCGAAATGGGGAGCAGCGCTTCGGCCTGTTCTTGCGACACAAGGGCTGATCGAAACCGAGCCGGACACCTTCAAACCCGAGCCTGGCTTCGTTTCATTAACCAATGGCAAAGATCTTACAGGTTGGCGGTTGGCAGGCTCGAAGTCGACGCCCGCAGGGGAGGAACTTGAAGGAAAGGCTTCGACAACCGATGGACGTTACGTTGCGATCAACGGACGGATTGTTGTCACAACGCCACCAGAAGGTAGACGGATCCAGCAGCTTTACACCAAGCAGGAGTTTCCAGGAGATTTTGTTTTGAAGCTTGAGTTTCGGGCCACTCCGAATGCCGACAGTGGGGTTTTCATCCGGGAGCCCCAGTTGCAGTGTCGCGATTACCCACTCGCTGGTCCTTATAAAGAGCTCAAGCAGTATCGTCCTCAGGATTGGAACGAGTTAGTCGTCACCGTCAAAGACAATGTTGCGGTTTGTACCTGCAATGGAGAGGTTATCGAGGGGGCATTTAAGCTCCCTGCATCAGGACCGATTGGATTAGAGGGAGACCACGGGCAAATGGAATATCGACGAATACGGATCTCGGTCAGCAAATAGTGTGTTCGCTAGATAGGACTGCGTTCTAGCAGGAGAGCTTCTGCGTGCAAGCCTGGTCCAAAGCCCAGGACCAGCCAGAGTCCTTGGGTTGGTCCGTGAGCCGCAACCTCTGCGGATTGAACGATCTCCTCCATGATGAACATGATGGTCGGAGAGGACATGTTACCGAAGTTGGCTAGGGTTTTACGCGAGGCTGCAAGGGTCGAGGGGCCCAATCCCATGGCTTGGTCGACCGAATCGAGGATTCTAGGTCCACCTGGATGGACCACCCATTGTTGGATATCCGATAAACCGAATCCAAGTAGCTTTAGCCAATTTTCCAAGGGGGATCTCAGCTGTTCCTCGATTCGCATAGGGACTTGCGAGGAGAGGGTCATCTGGAAGCCATGATCACCGATTTTCCAGGTCATCAAATTCGCTGAATCGGGTACTTTGAAGGAGAGCGACGAGACCATTCTCCAGGAATCGGCAAGTGGTTTTTCGACGACTGGATTTTCGGCGGCTGGCTTTTCGACCGATTGGGACGAGTTCACCACGACAGCGGCGGCAGCTCCATCCGAGAAAAGGGAGTTGGCAACGATTTGTTCCGGGTCCTCGGTGTACTGTTGATGGATGCTGCAGAGTTCGACCGCACCGACGAGCACCACGGCTTGGGGATCCGACTGCGCGATTGCTTGGGC
>CAILTZ010000039.1 GCA_903837255.1 uncultured Pirellula sp.
GGACCGCTGATGGACGCTAATGGATCGCCATCTGCAATCGCTCGATCATCCCGTCGGCTATCTCCCGCCGCTGCTCGATGAGGTTCCTGGTCTCGCCCGGATCGCTTTCCAAGTCGAATAGCTGGTACTTCGGAAGCATGGTGGGTGTCAGCCTAAGCTCGACGTTGCTTGCGCGCTGCGAATCGGAACGAATCAGCTTCCACTTGCCCTCACGGTACCCGTAATTGCCCGATTGGCCGTTGTCCTGAACCACCAAGCTGCTCCGGCCTTTGGCGGTTGGGTCAAGCAGCACTCGGCTCACATCGACGCTATCGGTGCAAGCCTCTGGAGGAACTTGAGCGCCCGCAATCGCCGCAAAGGTCCGGGGATAATCGATTGTGCAAATGACCTCATCGCTGACCCTGGGCGTTATCTTTGAAGGCCACCATGCGATCATCGGCGTTCGCACCCCTCCCTCGAAGACGTTGTACTTGCCACCTCGATAAGGTCCATTGGGATCATGGTCTCCGAGAGCCTCGATCGCGCGGTCTTCGTAGCCGTCGTCGAGCACCGGCCCGTTGTCGCTGCAGACCATGACCAAGGTATTCTCGTCGAGATTGCATTCCTTGAGGGTCTTCAACAGTGCACCGACCGACCAATCCAACTCCACGATCGCATCTCCTCGGGGTCCGTGAGGAGTCGCTCCTGCAAACCGCTCATGCACAACCCTTGGTACATGCAGCGCATGCGAACAAAAGTACAAAAAGAACGGTTTGTCGCGATGCGAGCGGATCCACGAGTCGGCTTGGCCAGCCCAATGATCGGAAAGATCCTCGTCTCTAAAACGAGCCTGCGTCCCCCCCGTGTAGAACCCGATTCTGCTAATGCCGTTATGGATCGTCGCGTTGTGGCCATGCGACCAATTCATCTTCAACGAACTGCGATGGGTCAGACCCGTCGGATGATCTTCGCTGGGCTTGGTCTCGCCCACCCAAAGAGGATCTGCCGGATCGAGCCCCAGCACCCGATCGTTCTTGACGAAGACTTGTGGAACTCGGTCGTTGGTCGTGGGCATCAAAAAGCAATCATCGAAACCAAAATCGAGAGGACCAGGACGAATCGCTCCATTCCAATCCGGTCCACCGGGGCCACCTAGACCCAAATGCCACTTGCCAATGACCGCCGTGTGATAACCGGAGGATTTCAGTAGGCTTGCAACAGTCGGAGTCCCGGCCGGGATGATCGACGGGCTGTTGGGTGGCGCAACTCCAGTCCCCTTCTGACGAAACGCATAGCGACCCGTCAAAAGCGAATAGCGAGTGGGTGTGCAAGTCGAGGCTGAGCAATAACCGCTGGTAAAACGGATTCCTTCGGCGGCCAGCAGATCGATATTCGGCGTTGGAATCGTCTTGGCCCCGTAGCACCCAAGGTCACCGTAGCCCAAATCATCAGCCAGGATCACAATGATGTTGGGAGGCGCTAGAGTCCCTGAGGTTTTTCCTGCTTCTTGTGCCTGCAGGTCGAGTCGGCACGAAACGATGCAGATCGCCAAGATCCAGAAAGCACCGCTGAGAAAAGCAGTTCGCATGGTTTTGAAGGGAGGGATTTGAGGAAGTGTTTGAGGTTTGTGCTACAATTCTACAGCAAACGCTTCGCACCCGATCCCACCTCGATTTGTTTTGACTCCTTCCTCTCGAATCGTCATGCCTAGCCGATCTTCTCTAGACTCTGCGGATGCGTGGCTTGGCCGCGTCCTGGCCCTATTCCTGTGGGCTGTTTGTTGCAGTGGATACATCGTTGGGTACCCCTTTGGCAATAGTCTTCTGCACAGAGTTTGGACGCACTCCGGGCTTGGAACGCCGCAGCGGAGGAGTCGATGGCCGGAGCGGGTCTCAATCGCGGTTTTGTGCATGGCCAGACCGACGAATTGGGCTACCATGCCCTGGGAGATGGGCACTACGTGACCGATGTGCATGCGACGGTCCTGCATCTGCTGGGCTTGAATTCCAGGACACTTGAAATCCCAGGTCGAAAAAGACTCGATATCGACCATGGCCAAGTCATCTCGGATATCTTGGCATGACGCACCTCGGGTAGTCGACACACACCCAGGAGTGTTGCACAATTAGCCATCGACCGCTGTCGATAACCCTTAACAAACTTGACCACTGAAGAAAGATTTATGCATAAGGAAATAACCGCTACCAAAGCGCAGATAGATAGTGCTAATTCAAGTACCGTAGCAATCGTCGTTTCGCAATACAACGATCAGATCACCAACAAGCTATGTCACGGGGCCATCGAGGCCCTGGTTCAAGGTGGAATCGCACGAGAAAAAATCTTGATCACTCGAGTGCCCGGTGCTTGGGAATTGCCCTTCGCCGCCCAGCGTCTGGTAGCCGCCAGAAGCATTGCCGGTGTGATCGCTTTGGGAGCGGTCATCAAAGGGGAGACGACCCACGACCAGCATATCAATCGAGCCGTCAGTACGGCCCTGATGCAATTGTCGCTGGACCATAACAAGCCGATCGCTTTCGGTTTGCTAACGGTCAACAATCTCGAGCAAGCTCTTCATCGCAGCGGCGGCAACAAAGGGAACAAAGGCGAGGAATGCGCCCAGGCACTCTTGGGATGCCTACAGCTTGGAAAAGCCCTCGATGAGTTCCATGAGTAAACGTACTCCCTACAAGATCTATTGGCCTCTGCCTGGCTTGAGATTAGGATAACTGCTTCATAAACAGAACCGGGGCCAAGGATACATCATGTTATTTCCGATTAGCGACGACGACCACGATGTCAACATTGTTCCATACATCACTTATGGACTGCTGGCAGCAAATATCATTCTATTTTTGGTTCAGGTCACCAACCCAGAGTTCACTTACGGTTGGAGTGTGATTCCCAAGGAGATCACCACTGGCGTGGACATCGTCGAGCCACAGGTGATGAACATCGATGGTGCGGGGAAGGTCGAGATCCCGCAGGCACCTGGACCGGTGCCGATTTGGTTGACCCTGTTGTCCTCGATGTTCATGCATGGGGGCTTTGGCCATATCGCCGGCAACATGCTGTACCTATGGATCTTTGGCAACAACGTCGAGCACAGGTTTGGCCATCGCTGGTTTTTGGCCTTCTATTTGATCTCAGGGCTTGTCGCCAGTTTCGCTCAGATCATGCTTGCTCCGCAGAGCATCATCCCGAACCTGGGAGCCTCGGGCGCGATCGCCGGTGTGATGGGAGCCTACTTGGTTCTCTTCCCACACAATCGCGTCAATGCGGTCTTCTTGTACCATGTCGTGACGATCCCTGCGATGTGGGTGCTTGGGCTTTGGATCGCGATGCAACTCTTCAGTGGCTACGGCTCGATCGCCAGCACGTCGGCCTCTGCCGGAGGAGTCGCTTACATGGCGCAC
The DNA here is from genome assembly GCA_903837255.1 of uncultured Pirellula sp. GTDB lineage: Bacteria > Planctomycetota > Planctomycetia > Pirellulales > Pirellulaceae > JBKCUI01. The sequence continues at coordinate 3,393 of CAILTZ010000039.1, forward strand.
GTCGGAGGGTTTGTCGCAGGGGTCATGGCCGCCTTGGCTTATCGAATGACGGTGCAGGTCGAGCCCGATTCGCTTTTGAAACGCCAGTATGCTCGGGACCCGAAAGCCCGTCGATTTTGGTAGGCCGCTTCAGCAAGACTAGCGGCTAGCGCGGACTGCGGGGTTCGTGCGGAGAGAGGATCGGAGTCAGCTCCTTGACAAAATCCTTTGCATCTCGAAAGCTTCGATAGACACTTGCGAAACGCACAAAAGCGACCTCGTCGAGATTTCGAAGGTACTCCATGCACAGATTACCGACATCCTCCGAGCCGACTTCTCGCTCGTAGTTGTCCAGGATGTGCGATTCGATCTCGATCGCCAGACGCTGGATTTCCTCTTGCTTGATTTTGCGTTTCCAACAGGCCGCTGAGAGTCCCCGCTCGATCTTGGCACGACTGAAGTCCTGGCAGGTTCCATCCCGTTTGCGAACCTGAAGCAGTCCCTCGACTCTTTCGTAGGTAGTGAATCGACGTTTGCAGTGGTTGCAAAAACGCCGACGGCGAATCGCGCGGCCCTCTTCCACAATCCGTGAATCGCGGACCCCGTCGTTGTCATTACCGCAAAATGGACATCGCATAGAATTCAAACGTCTCGGAATGATCGATCGCCAAAAGCTTACCTCGAACGGCGATCCTCAACTGGGCGATCTCTAGACGCATTGTCGCAGAGTTTCCTAATGAAGCAACCGGCCAAATCATGGGCTTTGTCTCAAAATCGCCCGCTAGCCTCTGGTGCTCGGATGGCTATCATACCAACGTGGCTCATTGAAAAAGTCGATTTTGGCTAGTTTTTCAACCCGACTCAAACTCCCATCTCCTCCAACCTACCATGTCCAACCAAACCGATACCAATATTTCCGCCCCCAATACAGATACCAGTGCAGGTTCTTCGTCGGCCTACCGGTACCTGCTTCTGGCCGCCTTGTTCATGCTCGTGGGAATCAGTTTCCTAATCTATCTTGGACGCGAACGTCATAGTTTCGCAGGCAAACAGATCCCTGAATTGGATCTCAAGCCTCTGCTCAACGCGCCTCGTGCTGCGTCGGATGTAGTCGCCAATTCCAATTACAAATTGGTCCACTTTTGGGGGACTTGGTGCCCCCCGTGTGTTCAAGAGTATCCGGACATCATCAAGTTACAGCGCAAGTACGCCGAGGATCCTCGGGTAGCGATTGTCAGCATCTCTTGCGGATCGAAAAACCCCGAGTCCCTCGATGAACTCGAGTTCGACACGAAGATCTTCGTGCAAGGGGTCGGCGGAGACTTGCCCATCTATTGCGATCCAGCCATGTACTCGCGCATCCAAATCGCCAATGTGATCGGTCGCGACGGGTTCGCTTATCCGACCACATTGCTTCTGGACAAACAGATGAAGATCGTCGACGCTTGGATCGGCTCGACAGGACCCGACGAACTCGATCAAGCTATCTCAAAGGTCTTAGCGAAAAAACCTTGAGCCACCTTCACCCACAATAGGAACTGAACGTTTGATAACATCGACCCTCAAGCCAATTCTCGCGATCTCGATGGGGGATCCCACCGGCATCGGCCCTGAGATCATTGCTCAGGCCGTCCAGGACCCTATGGTGCGCACTTGGTGCAAGCCGGTCGTGGTGGGTAATACCCAGATCATGCAACGCGCGAGCAACCTGCTTGGTTCCAAAGTCACTTGGATCGCTTGTCAGACGTGCGATGATATCCGAAACCAACTCGATCGGTCCGTCGAGCATACCTCCGACGCTCCGCAGAGCGTCTGCTGTTTGGATGCAGCCGGCCAAGACTCCGAGCAGGCAACCCCAGGCTCGATCGATGCTCGGGGGGGCCAAGCAGCTTATGACTCGCTGGTTGCAGCGACGAGATTATGTTTGGACAAGGATGTCGACGGCATTGTGACGGCCCCATTGCAGAAAAAATCGCTCGATCTAGCGGGTCACCATTGGCCTGGTCATACCGAGCTTTTGGGGCATCTATGCGGCGTTGAGTCGACAGCGATGATGCTGTATCTGCCGCCCGGTAAGCCCAACCATGGAGGACCCAGCGGGCTCGGTGTGGTGCACGTGACACTCCATATGGCTCTTCGCGATGTCTTCGAGAACCTCAGTGTGCCAAGCATCCTCAAGACGATTCAGCTGACCCATGGCTATTTCTCTCGTCTTGCGCAGGCCGAAGGTCGATCCGCTGCGCCCAGGATTGCAGTGACGGCGCTCAATCCCCATGCGGGGGAATCGGGGCGATTTGGCACCGAGGAGATCGAACTGATCGCGCCGGCCGTCGAGGCTGCTCAAAAACTTGGTATCCATGCCTCGGGGCCTTGGGCCGTTGATACGCTGATGCCCAAAGCGGCCCAAGGTGAGTTTGATGCGGTGGTGGCTATGTACCACGACCAAGGACACATCGCGCTAAAGTTGCTCGATATGTTCGAAGCGGTCAATATCACGCTTGGACTGCCGATCATCCGGACCAGCGTCGCGCACGGTACCGCCCACGACATTGCTTGGAAAGGCATTGCTAAATCCGGTGGGATGGTCCAAGCCATCTTGGCGGCCGCAAAGCTCTGTGTTGCAGGGCTATAGGATTGCGTTCAAGATTGCCAAAGACTCCTGGAAACAGTTTTTGACTTCGGAGGGCTGAAGCTGATCAGTGCCAGGATGACAATCCAGGCCATGGATACCCCTCAAAAAAACAGAGCGTTCGCGTTATGGCGTTGCCGTGAGCAATTGCTGTACCTTCTCTTCCAACGCCTTGCCACGCACGTGAACGGCGGCGACGTTTCCATCGCGTCCGATCAGCATGGTAAAGGGAATCGCTGCGATCGAAAGCTCCTGAGCAAGAGCCGTCTCCATGCCCGCTTTGGTCGGATCGCCACTGACGAGGACATCCCAAGGCGTCTTGTTCTCGGTGAGGAACTCATCGAGGTCCGAGCGTTTGTCATCGAGGTTCACAGCGATGACTTCAAAGCCTTCGGCATGCTTCTCGTCGTACACTTTGCGGATGTTGGGGATCTCGGCGATACAAGGTCCACACCACGTCGCCCAGAAGTCGACCAGAACGACCTTGCCCTCGTACTTGGATTTGTCGAATGCTTTGCCTGCTGTATCGACCAAGCCATCAAAGGCCAGGGGCTTGCCGATGCTACTGGTTCGCTTTTGGAATCCGTTGACGGACATTTCGATTTGGGCTTTGATCTCGGGAGTCTTGGTCTTCTCCAGCTGGGTGGCAGCGATATCTAGCAGGCTCTTTGCGACCTCGATGTTCCCTGAATACTCGAACTGCATAGCGCACTGGGCGAGGGCCATCGCGGTCCAGGGAGAGGGGATTTTCTCCATCAGGCTCTTGGCCTTCTCGGTCAACACCGCGGGATCTGCCGCCATGGCTTGGCGTGTATCGATGACCTGCAGGTAGCTTTCAAAGTCCGGCAACCGTTGCATCTTCATCTGCCAGGAACGCATCCCTAGATTCGGGTCGGGAACGTCGCGGAATTTGGCTTCGAGAGCATCGATGAGTTGATTGCAGGCAATATCGGCTTGGCTTGGTGTTTTTGGCTCGTTGGCTGACGATGGGTCGCTAGGTGGCGGATTGGTTGCCGGATCACCAGAGAGGGCTTTGGCAGCTTGGGCTACTGCCATGAAGACACCAGGATCGGCACCTTCGGCTTTGTCGAGCAGTCCCTTGGCCACGGCCAGGACTTGGTCGGCGGTTGCAGATTGGTTTGCGTAATCGGAGGTCAGGAGTTGAAGCTCGAGGCGTTGAGCGATTTTCGATACGCGAGGATCTTCGTTGCCAGAAAGTTCTTTGCACAGAGTCCGCAGGTCGTCGGCCGCAGGTACGTCTCGAAACATCGCCATCTGCTGAAGGGCTTCGAGCTTGCTGATCCATCCCTGGGCCGTTTCGTCTGGAGTTTTGGCAACATTCCGCAGACGGTCCGAAGCGGTGACTTTCATGCGGAGAAGATTCATGCCGCTGGAGAGAATCGTGTCGGAGTTGACCAGCTTTTTGTTCGCATCGGTTTGCAAGTCCATCATCGCGCGATCGATCGAGCCGAGGAACTTCGAGAGCTCCTCAGGCACTTCCGAATCGGTCATTTTGAGGCTCGTGTAGCTTTTGGTTGCAAGAGCTGGATCTGCTTCCCCGGGCTTGAAGTTCGGGAGCGAAGGCACCGTTGCCGGTGGCTGAGCACTTTCAGGGGCCGAGGCTGCGGTTTTGGCAGGCGCATCGGCGGGTCGAAAACCGCTGGTCTGGGCGCTGACTTCTTTGGGTTTGGTCTCTGGCGAGCAGCCCGAGGGGATGCTGAGCATCGAGCCGACGAATAACCATGGGAGACCGGCTCGCAACTGTGCAGCCAACAGGGACCTGTTTCCGACGGACTTCTTTTTCACAAATGTTTTCACGGTAATTCTTTTCTGAGCGATTCTTTCTGTGGCAATTCTTCAAAAAACACCTTGCCCGAGACCTTTAGTAGCTTGAACGAATCAGGCCGACTAGGCAATACTGCTTGCTCGATGCTCCCTTTGAATTCCGGAGGAAACATCCGATTTCATCCACCAATGGCTTGAGAAACTATGGAAAACCCGATCTGTATCCCTACCACAGCGCATCGCTCGTTGCCTTCTGTCGGCCTGGGGTTCTGGAAAATCCCCAATGACGCAACGGCAGGCTTGGCCGTCGAAGCTGCCAAACTGGGGTATCGCCACTTCGACTGCGCTTCGGACTACGGGAATGAAACGCAGGTTGGCCAAGGAATCGACACGATTGTTCAGAGCGGGATATGCCGCCGAGAGGATCTATGGGTGACAGGCAAACTATGGAATACCTACCATCGCAAGCAGCACGTGCGACGGGCATGCGAGAGGAGCCTAAAGGATCTTCGACTCGACTACCTCGATCTATACTTGATCCACTTCCCGATCGCTCTGGCTTACGTCCCCTTCGAGCATCGTTATCCGGCAGGTTGGCATTACGATCCGGGGTCCGAGTCCCCGAGGATGATCCCTGATGCGGTACCGATCTCGGAGACTTGGGAGGCCATGGAGCGGCTTGTCGAGGCCGGCTTGGTTCGGACCGTGGGGGTGAGCAATTTTGGTGTTTCGTTGATCAGGGATCTGTTGTCTTATGCGAGGCTGCGTCCGAGCGTGTTGCAAGTCGAATCGCATCCCTATTTGGTGCAGAGCAAACTCCTGCGATACTGCCAGCAGGAGAGCATCGCCGTGACGGCGTTTAGTCCTTTAGGGGCACCCTCGTATGTTTCTTTGGGGATGGCCAGTGCATCCGAATCGGTCTTGGAGCAGCCGGTCGTTCAGCGGATCGCCAAAGAGGTTGGTCGCACACCGGCTCAGGTCGTCTTGCGATGGGGAGTGCAGCGAGGGACTGCGGTGATTCCCAAGACCCAGCAATTGCATCGATTGAAAGAGAACCTGAGCTTGGTTGACTTTGAGCTCACCCCCGAGCACATGGCCCTGATTTCAGGCTTGGACCGCAACCAGCGGTTCAACGACCCGGGGGCATTCTGCGAACCGGCCTTTGGCTGCTACTATCCGATCTATGAGTAAAGGGCCAAACGCGACTTTCCGGAGAGCGAGAACTCAGAACGAGAACAGCAGCAGCAGCAGCGCCGCCTGAGAGCGGTGGTTTTTTGACAGCATTGACTGTTTTGACAGTATTGACTGCGGACCGTGTTGACAAAAATGACTGGGTTGATTTTGGCTAGGATTGACATTGGTGACAGTGGTGACACCGTTGACCGGGAAGGTCCTTCTTGTCAACGACCTAACCAGTCAACACAGTCAACACAGTCAACACAGTCAACACAGTCAACACAGTCAACAC
>CAILTZ010000040.1 GCA_903837255.1 uncultured Pirellula sp.
CGCCCTATCAGATAGGCATACTGCTGCATATGGAAAATATCAATTTTTTGCAAATCCTTGTATCCATCTCCCTTCTGATTGTGGGTCATGTTGTGATGCTGCACAGGATTGTCGAACACGCCTTCATACATGAGCGTTGCATCCCATCGCTCAGGGCCGAGCATGAAGGTGCAAATGTTGGTGATCCCCATCTGGAATGCTAACAGCATCAAATCCATCTGAAGCCGAATGTATTCGCCTCGCGGTAACACCTCGTTGCTCGGTACTTTGATGTCGACGTCCGAGAGGAGCTTGTCCATCCTCTGGATTCGCAATTCGATGCCTCGAATCATTTCCATGAACTCACCCATCGTCGCGCGATCGTCATGACCAAGCTTCTTCGTCAAAGCGTTGGCATCTGCGAGAACCAAATCAGAAACATCTGCGACATGCTTGCGATAACTATCGCGCAGGAACAATCGGTCATAGAGCTTCTTTGGCTCGCGGATCGAAGGAGCAATCTTGCCAGTACCATACCAAGATATGTTGTCGAATTCGATCGGCTCCTTGGGGGCCGTAAATCCGTTGCAACTGATCTCAAGCGTGTTGAAGATCGACGTCTGTCCCACCGCATCGCCGATCACTTGATCCAAACTGCGTCCGTTGGGATGGGCGATTCCCTGCCGTTTGGCTTGCTCGGGCGACAAACTGGTCAAGTAGCAGGATGCTCCTTGGGCATGCACATCTTGGCCGTCCTTGTAGGTCCTATCCAACCCGGTGATCAGAGTTATGTCGCTGGCATGCGCCCCCAAGGGTTGCATGGTCGAGGTCAATTCGAGTGGGTAAATCCCGGGCTTGTTCTTCAGACGACGCTGCTCTTTGACCTTGTCTGCGTCAAAGCCACCGATGAAATCAGGAATGTCTGCATTCTCCTCGCCAGGAAAAAAACAACGCCGAACGATCCCGTTGGGCATGTAAACAATGACTAGCTTTTTGCTTGGCTTGTTGCCAGAATCCCCCTGATTCGAAACCTGTGGTCCATCGGCAGCACTGGCCAGCGAGGGCAAAAAAGGCAGTGTTAACACGGAGCCTTTGGCCTTCAAAAACGATCGTCTCGACAGATTCATAGGGATGGTCTTTGAGTAAAGAATACTATGGTTGGGACTCGATTATAGCCTAAGACCATCTTCGCATCGCTATCTGCTTGCTCGAAAAGGCTTGCTCAGCACGATCTCTCGAATAAGGGATTGGATCCGAAAACCGTCCTGCTCGCAGTTTTCCAAGATCGATTCGACGGTTAAAGAATCATGTACCGTGAGCTCTCGAACCAGCGCGTAACGAAGTAGGTGTTCGACGAACGCCTCGGCGAAACGCCTTTTTTCCTTGATCAACGCTTGCTTGAATGCTACCACATCCTCGAACGCATGCATCTGTAGCAGCCTTCCACTCGAATCGATAGCTCGCCCATTTGCGTATTGCTCACGCCAGCGACCGGTGATATCAAAATTCTCAAGGGCGAATCCCAGCGGATCGATTTTTGTGTGGCATCCAGCACACGACGGGTTCTTGCGATGTGCGGCGAACTGTTCACGGATGGTTAACTCCTTGGCACCCGTCTCTTCATCCAGCGGCGGGATATCGTTGGGGGGCGGTGGTGGGGGATCATTGAAGATGACTTCGATGATCCAAACGCCACGAGCAACGGGGTGCGTCCGCTGTGGTCCTGATGTCATGCTCAGCATGGCCGCGTTGGTGATGATCCCTCCAAAACGAGGATCCTCGGCGGCAGCTCTCTTGAATTCACGGGATCGAAGCTGGGTCATCAGCCCCTCTTCAAACGTCCGCTCGAGATCCTTTGCAACCTTGGCCAAGTCGAGATTTGCAGGAACTCGATCCAGTTCCGATTTCGATCGTTGGATCTCCGCGATCAGCTTCTGTTGCTTCAAGCGTTGATCGGGGGTGAGCCACTCTGTGAGCACTTTGTCTGACAGGAACGCTGGATTGCCATCGGTCAACATCTCTATTTCCGAGATCGAGAGTGCTCGATCGTAGAGCCGTGCTTGATCGATCGCAACGGACATGAATTTATTGCCACCCGGTGGTAGATGCCGCAGTCCAAAAATGACCGAGGATTCATCGCGAGGGAACGTTACTTCCCCTTTTCGAAAGGGTTTGCCGTACGGTTGGCCGTTACGATACAGTGTCGTTGTGCCGTCCTCGGCATAAACCATCACCAAGTGCACCAGATCGCCAGTGACCGTCTCTTCGTAAGACTCGGGGAAATCCTCGGTACGGCTAAAGCCGTTGCTTCCCGAGATCCAATGCCGATTTTTGCGTTCGCCGATCACAATCGTATCGAAAAAATCACCGGGTCCTTGAATGCCCATCAAACCTCCACCGCGCTGATCGAGGTCCTTGAGTCGAAACCAGACTTCAAGTGTCTTGGCCTTAAGTGGGATCGGCAGTGGAGGACTTTGTAGATACGACTGATTCAGCAGCACCGAGCCGTCACGCAACTCGGCATTGCCGTGCGCCGTCAGGTCCAATCCCCCAACGGAGTCCGATAAATCGGTATCAAAATCCCAAGCGGCAAAAGGCTTGAGATCCGCATGGGAGCCTGCACTTGGATTGTCGCCTCGCTCCTTGAGCCATCGCGCACGGACAGGCTCGATCAGTTCATTGAGCTCTCTCTGAGACGCGACCATCGCAGCGTTGAGTTCCATACGCTGCTGGTCGCTGGTTTGATTGTGGATACGTATTTGCTCGGCATCCACGGCCGGCGGCTTCAATGGCTCAGCGTACCAAGTCTTCAAAAAGTCGCTTTGGTAAGAGAACGTCGGGGCTATCAAGTCCGACAGTGGCCGATCCTCGATAAAAACCGTATCGAAAAGCAGCAGAGGCTCGAGGACCATCTGAACACTGGCCGGGCGCTCCGGATCCAAACGGAAGTACTTGTTGATCCTCGGGTCAGGGGTAGCAGCCATCAGGTTTTCCAACTGCATCCACTGGGTCGGGAACGCGTCCAAGAAACGTTCAATTTTTGGGTCGGACAGCATTCGTGCAACCGTTCGTTTCAGCACGGCTGGTTCGTTCAACGTGCCATCCTCGGCCAGTGCCAGGAGCTCGGCGTCCGGGCCGCTGCTCCAGAGGAAAAAGGACAGTTGCGATGCCAGAGCATAGGTATCTAACCCACTTTCACCGGCTGGTAATCGATACAAAAACAACGGCGACGACAAAACGGCCGAAGCGACTTTCTTCATGCTGTCGGTAAACGACAACCCTTGTTCCATCTTGCTCTGAGCGTAAGACGTATATCGACTCAGGACATCCTCGTCCACGGAACTACGAAACGCCCGCTTTAAGAATTTCTCCAGCCGCTTGCGGACCTCAAGATGCCGATCCACTGCTTGGGAGGGCTCTTGGAAAAAATCAGTCCAGATGCCGACGGTCTTCTCGTTAAAATCCGGGCTCTCAACGATCGACACACTCAACCGAAGATAGGCATCGAGCAGTAGGGGCGAGAGATTGAGTTGATTGGCCTGATTGTCGAATCCATGTTCTGCGCGAAGATCCTTGGGGAATGGTTTCACATCTTGCA
>CAILTZ010000041.1 GCA_903837255.1 uncultured Pirellula sp.
GCTGAGGGTGACCCACTTCGGATCGCCTGAGCCACCGAGCGTAGCGTCGCGGCATCATCAACCTGGACTTGGTCGACTAGCGTTCCTTTGGGACACAGCTGCCTTTCGAGGTTTCGCAACCATAGCACCGAACCGGTTACGAACAGGGGTTTTGCCGGAGAAACCGTTAACTTTTTTTCGCCCTGAGTGGGGCTGGTCGCCGAGGATTGGTTGCTCGATGCACGCGACCAAGCGATTCCTTTTTCCCGGAGCCAATCCTTGGCAGCAGGGGTCACGAGTGTCTTGAGATCGACGGTGATCTGGGTGGTATTCTTGGCCAAAGTGCGTAGCGAATCGAGACTCAAAACCGCCGAACTTAGGTGTGTCGCGGTGGATGCAGGTGTGCTTGGTGCTACCGTCGATGCAGACACTTGAGCTGTCGAAAGACTGGTTGCCAAAGCACTTTGTGTCAAAAGGGTTGGCGATGCATTTGCAGTGGCGAGCGAAGCGAGCACATCGCGCACAATGCGATCGATGTCGATTGCCGAAATGTCAATTGCCGAAATGTCGATGCTTGAAGTTTGGCTCATCGCTTCCCTTCCCTCTTCGGTGGCTTGATCGCAGGTGTTTGTAAGTCATCGATCAAACCCATGACGGTCCATCGCAATGGGCTGTTTTGCAGTCCGTAAAGCTCGCGGACAGCTGACCCATCGCTCGTGAGGATCACCTTCTCCCCTGCTCCGGCTCCCATGTAGTCGGCAGCGATCACCGGCGAACCGTCTCGCGACTTGCCATCGCTAGCAAGCGGCTGGCAAACCAGCAGCTTGACGTTTTCCAAGCTGCGGTGTTTGACCGTCGAGATCGCATTGCCTAGTACCAAGGCGACTTGCATGGCTTGCCTAAAGGGATCGTGTTGAGGAAACGTGCTTTGGATATCGTGCTTAGAGAACTTTTTGATTTAGCAAACGAATGGCTAGGCAAACTAACGACCGAGGATGAACAGATCGTCGATCAGCGAGCAGCGGCGTTCGCGGGTAAACGTCAGCGGGGTCGTGACCCCTTCGCCGGTCGGACCAGCGATCGAGAACGACAGGTAGCCTTCTCCGCCGAGTCCCAGTGCTGCCATGCACGGACCGTTTTTGACAAAAAGAGTCGTGTCCATCGCTCGGGCCATGATGGTCATGTTTCGGACGTTCCGGGAATGGATGATGCTCGTGTGTCGGTAGCCATGCTCGGCTTGCTGAGCGCACTCGACGGCGGCTTCAAAGCTCGGGCAGCGGACAAACGGTACAAAAGGCATCATCTGCTCGGTTTGTACGAATGGGTGGTCGAACGACGTTTCACCGTAGAGGAGCTCGACCGATGGGTCGACGCGTCGTCCTGCCGCTTCTGCTAGTTTCACCGCGTCTTGTCCAAGCAATTCTTTGCGTGCGGCATAGTGTTTGTCGGCACCTTCACCCACGACTTGCAATGCCGCTCCGGTGAGCCGATCGACTTCTTGGTTGTTGAGTCGAACAGCACCGGCTCGGCTCATCGCATCCATCATCGCATCGAAGACGCTGCTGACGACGAACACTTCTTTCTCGGCGATGCACAACAAGTTGTTGTCGTACGCGGCACCTTGGATGATGCATCGTGCGGCAAGATCCAAATCGGCGGTCTCATCGACCACTACGGGCGGATTGCCGGGGCCTGCGACAACGGCTCTCTTGCCGCTGTTGAGCGCGGCTCGGGCGACGGCTGGACCACCGGTTACGCAGATCAAAGCAACCTTGCGGTGCTTGAAGAGTTGTTGAGCTGTATCCAAAGTTGGCTCACAAATCAGACTGATGCAGTTGTCGATCCCGACTTCGGCACGGATCGCCTCGTTGAAGCGGCGCACTCCCTCAGCCGCAACCTTGCGTCCGCTCGGGTGCGGGTTTACCACGAGTGTATTGCCACCGGCGATCATGCTCACAGCGTTTCCAGTGATCGTAGGCAGCGAGTGAGTCACAGGCGTAATTGCCCCGATGACTCCAAACGGAGCGTGTTCGATGACTGCCAACCCACGATCGCCGCTGTAGCATTCGGTCTTGAGGAACTCGACTCCCGGAGTCTTTTCTCCGAGCGTTTTGAGTTTCTCGATCTTGTGCTTGAGCCGTCCGATCTTGGTCTCTTCCATCTCCATCGTGCCGAGCTCGACGCAGTTGCTAATCGAGATGCGGCGGATGATGTCGATGATCTTCTTGCGATCTTCGATTGGTCGCTTTTGCAGTTGTTCAAACGCGCTGCGGGCAGCGGCAACGGCCTGGTCGACGTTGTCGAAGAGTCCCGAGTGGCCGCGAGCCGGGTTGCCAGAACTTGCCGGGTTTCCAGAACTTGCTGGATAGTTCGGGCTGGATGGGGGACCGCCGGCTTGGATCCGGACTTGGCTGATGACTTGTTCGACAACCGAACGGATGAGTGTTTCGTTGATTTGCATGATCCGTGGATGGATTTTCTTGGAGTATTATTGACGGCTGTAGATATTGCTTTTCTCGATGCTGACGGTATCGACAATGCCGATGATGACGCAGTCGATCGGCAGCTTGCCGGTCTCGGGTGTGAATCGAGCGCTGCTGCCTTGGGTGATCAGCACCATATCGCCGACCCCTGCCCCCAGAGCGTCGACAGCGACAAACGTACGGCCGGTCGAGACCATACTTTGTCGGTCCTTGGGCTCAAGTCGGAATGGTTCGACCAGGAGCAGTTTTTGGCCGATCATGGAATCAACTTTTTGTGTTGATACGACCGAACCGGTGACTTTGGCAACAAACATGATGAAGGTCTCGTAAAGCCTCTTTGGGTTACTTGCGGATCGCGGCGACGGTTTGCCTAGCTACGATCAATTCCTCGTTGGTTGGAACAATCCACAACTGCACCTTGCCCTTGGTCGCATCATCAATTCGTCGCTCTTTGTCTCCCGAAGCGTTCTTGGTATCGCACAGGACGATCCCGAGATCACTTAGACCATGACAAACCGCATGGCGGATCGTCACAGAGTTCTCACCGATACCGCCGGTAAAGACCATGGCATCGGCACCTCCGAGAGCTACGAGCATCGATCCGAGTTGACGGCGGATCTCAGCGACAAAAACATCGATGGCAAGCTGGGCTTTTGCATTCCCACTGGCTGCTGCGGACTCAAGATCTCGCACGTCGCCCGAGAGCCCCCCTGAGAGTCCCAGCAACCCACCTTGGGTGGCCAGTACCTTCAAGAGTTCTTCCAGACCAAGTCCGGTATGCTTGATCATCAGCGGCAGAGCATAAGGATCGATATCCCCAACTCGGTTGTTGTGAGGCAGCCCTGTTTGAGGGCTCATCCCCATCGTGGTCGCAACGCTTTTCCCGCCCCGGATCGCCGCCAGCGAAGAGCTACCACCGAGGTGCAACGAGATGACGCGAGCGTCTTTGTTCCCGAGCAACTCTGCGGTTCGCCATCCGATGTAGCGGTGCGAGGCGCCGTGAAATCCCCACTTGCGAATCGGCAGAGCCGAAGCCAGTTCATCGGGGATCGCATAGCGTTTCCAAGCTTCTGGAATGGACTGATGAAAGTCGGTTTCGAAGGCTGCCACTAAAGGGATCTTCGAGGACGTATCTGCCAATTGACGCATGGCCGCCATGTAAGGCGGGTTGTGCGCCGGGGCCACCGAATTCATTTCCTCCATGGCATCGAGCACCGAGCTGTCGATGATTTGAACGCCGGAAATACGCCCCCCGTGGACGGCTTTAAAGCCGATCGCGGAGATTTCCGAAGCGTCCTTCAGACAACCGGATTTCGGGTCCGTCAGCTGGCGGATGCAAGCCTCGACGGCTATGCCATGGTTTGGAACCGATTCGTCCGACTCAGTCCGCACTCCATCGATCTCGACAAAGCAACGACTCACAGCCGCACCGATGCGTTCAACGCCTCCGCGCGCAAGCTGCCGTTCGTCGGCCATGTCAAAGAGCCGATACTTGAAACTGGTGGAACCTAAATTGGCTACGAGGACTTTCATTGTCATTCCTTGACTTGAAAACTATTTCAGGAAAGCGGACGTCAGGCCTTCGCTAGGACGAGGGATAATGTGGCTGCTTACCAGCTCGCCGGCTTGCGAAGCCGCTGCGGCTCCTGCTTCGACAGCTGCTCGTACCGAGCCGACATCGCCACTGACAATGGTCGTGACATACGCACCACCGATGTCAATTCGCTTGACGATCTCGACGCTCGCGGCCTTGGCCATCGCGTCGGTGGCTTCGATCAAGGCCAACAGGCCCTTGGTTTCAATCAATCCGATTGCAGATTGCATAATTGGATAATTCTTTCTAAATGAGTTTGTAGATTGGGTTGATACTGGTTGGGTATTACTCAGCCGATGCCGAAGGTGCCGAGACCTTCAGAACCTTAGTGAGGTCTTCATGCGGACGAGCGATGACTTGCACGCTCAGGACTTGTCCGATCCGGCCAGCAGCGGCTGCACCCGCATCGGTGGCTGCCTTCACCGCGGCGACATCGCCACTGACGAATGCAGAGACCAAGCCGCTGCCGACTTTGTCCCATCCGAGAAACTTCACATTCGCTGCCTTCATCATCGCGTCGACTGCTTCGACCAATGCGATGAATCCTTTGGTCTCGATCATGCCGAGAGCCTCGTTCGTTTTAGCCATAAGTTGCTACTCCAAGAGAGAAAAAGGGATACAAACCAAAATTGTTTTTTCGCAGCCGTGCGAGATGTGCTCTAAGGTTCCACGCTCAATGATGATCGTGGCACTTGCACGGTTCCTGTCGTTTCAGTTCGATGCTGGTCGCATGATCCAAATCGCAAGCGTTCCCCTCATCGGTGTCGATGTGGACTTCAAGCTTGGCGTTGGCATCTTCGCGCACTAGCAGATCGTCAAAGGTCATGGAACATTGCGGACTCTTGACCTTCAAGGCCATGAAATCCCCGTTCTTGACGCCGTAATAAGCCGAGTCGCGGGGGTTGATGTGTACGTGACGGGCGGCTCGAATCACCCCCTCATGCAACTCAACCGCACCGGCAGGACCGACCAGAACGCATCCAGGGGTTCCCTTGATGTCGCCGCTGTGACGCACCGGAGCGTCAATCCCAAGCGAAATCGTGTCGGTAAACGCCAATTCGACTTGGCTGGCTTTGCGGGTTGGACCCAAGACCCGGACGTTGGGGATCATTCGACGGCGTGGTCCTACAATCATCACCGTCTCGGCCGCCGCAAAAAATCCGTCTTGGTAAAGGCCCTTCTCAGGGGTCAACTTCTTACCTTTGCCAAAGAGCTTTTCGACATGCTCGTCGGTCAAGTGAATGTGACGAGCGGAAATGCTCACGACGAGTTTCGGGACATAAACCCCAGGCCCAGCATCAGCTTGACCGGCATTACCTTGAGTGGCACCAGCTAGAGCATTGGCGATGGCCATACGGACCAAGCTTTCGATGCGACCAGCGTCGATACTACCCGAGATGTTGGAAGGAGAGGCATTCATGGTGTGGTGGGATAGTTCAGGATGTCAAAGTGTGAAGTTGGTCGTCTTGGGTATCAAGCCGAGCCAGGATCAGGTTGGTCTCTAATGTGGCGATGCGGTCCCGCCATTGGGTGCTGAGATCTTGGTCTACCACGAGCGTGTCGACTTGCTCCCATTCGCACATTCGAGCAAGGCTCGATCGCCCGAACTTGGTGCTGTCTGCGACAATGATCGTGCGATCGGCTGCTCGCATCATGCAGCGTTCGGTTTCCACCAGCAGCATGTTGCTGTTGTAAAAGCCGCGTTCGTTCACCCCAGCTACACTTAGGAAAGCTTTTTGAACGTTGATCGTCTCGAGCATTTGATCGGTGTAAGGGCCATGTGTTACACCCGTTCGATTGTGGATCGCTCCGCCCAGGACCACCAAATCGACCGATTCGCTAGCCGAAAACAAATTCGCGACCGGCAAGGAGTTGGTCACAATCTGCAACGGACGACCGACGAGCTGCTTGGCTAATTCGTAAGTGCTACTGCCACCGTCGAGCAGGACCGTATCGTGGTCACTGACCAGCTTGGACGCCTCCAAGGCGATGGCTCGCTTTTTGTCCCAAGCCCCATCGTTGGGGTTGCCTCTCTGGAATTGTCGTATGCCGCTGACCGAACCGGTGTAAAAGACCCCGCCATGGGTTCGCCGGGCCTCCCCAGACTCCTCGAGCGACTCTAAATCCCTGCGAATGGTCGATTCGCTCACGTCCAGCGAATCCCTCAATTCCGGAATCGAAACGAACCCCTGCTGCCGGATAAACTCCAGCATCCGGGCCCTGCGGGCCATCGATGTGTTGGCAGAGGTTTGTGAATTCATCAAAAAACGATCAAAATCAATCAAAAAAGGAATCTGTTCGCGCATCAATCTGGCGCAAACCGTCTATCGGTGAAAGAAAAACATTCTTTCTTCCACAAATATGTCATATCGGGACCGTTTTTCAACCGAAGAGCTTCTCTATTTTGCCTGATTGGATCAATTTAAACCGAATTTTCATGAAGCAACACGCGCACCGGATGAAGGAAATGCGCTATTTGTAGCGATTTTGCGGGCAGAGAGCTTCCCAGAAGTTTTTGTGCGCGGGTTTACAACGCGCAAGGGCCGGGGCCGAAAAGGACCTGGCCAGGGATTGGACGAGGCCCCGCGCCAAAGCGTTGATTTTGCAAGATAGAGTTAGTTCATCTCTTCGACGTCGGGCAGAACCCAGGAGCGATCGAAGAACGGTTGGGTCGGGCCGTAGAGGCGGAAGTACGTGAACCAACCCTTACCCGGGATCGTCTTGATCCAATTGGCTTCAGGCTTGCCCGCAGGCAATGATGGTCCGAAGTACAAGTCCACCGAACCGTCGGAGTTCTTGACGATGTTATCGCGTGACGAACGATCGGGTTGGACACCCGTATCTACAAAGCAGCGCGTTTCGTTGTCGTACACCGTGAAGGACCAGAATTGGGCAACAGGGGCATTGGGTGGCACTCTTAGATGATAGGTCTTGCTCCCATCCAACCAATTCCCCTTGGAATCTTTGGATGCCTCCAAATACACCTGACCTGCTCCAACCGTTCTTCCCATCATGCCCACCGATACACCGACGGCTTCGTAAAACCAAGAGGTACGCTCGTCGAACTGTGTGTGGTTGGGTAGCTCTTGCGAAGTTTCTTGGAGCATCAGGGAGAGCTCCCACTCCTTGGACGGCCATACTTTGGTTCCAGGAAATCGTTTGGCATATCCGATCGTACGAGCCATGACTTCGCCGCTAAGCGCCGCGTCGGTCAAAATCTTTTTTTGGCGATCCGTGGGTTGAAATACTTTTCC
>CAILTZ010000042.1 GCA_903837255.1 uncultured Pirellula sp.
CGGTCCGATGGACCTGTCGACCTACGACGACGCGGCCGCCTGGGCCGATACGATCGTCGAAGTCACTCAAAACCGCACCATGCCCCCCTGGCATGCCACCGACGAGCACGCCAAATTCAGCAACGACCGACGCTTGAGCGACAAAGAACTCGATCTGCTCGAACGCTGGGTGGCACAAGGCAAACGCCGAGGCGATCCAAGCCTGGATGCTCACCCCATCGCCTACAACTCCGATTGGCACCTGCCCAAGACTCCCGATATCGTCATCCCCATGAGCGACAAACCTTACTCGGTTCCTCGATCGGGGGTCGTGAACTACCAGTACTTCCGCGCCGATATGAACAATGATAAAGAACTCTGGGTAAAGGGAATGGAAATCATCCCAGGGGCCCGCGAAGTTCTCCACCACGTGCTGGTCTTCGTCCGCGAAAAAGGATCCCGCAAACGGGATCTAGGCGGAGCGCGCTCGTTCCTGGTCGGCTATGTTCCCGGCACCCGCGCTGAGATGATGCCCGAAGGTTATGCAAAGCGAATTCCAGCAAATAGCGAACTAATCTTCCAAGTCCACTACACACCCAACGGAACCCCGCAGGAGGATCTGAGCAAGGTCGGCTTCCTCTTGGCAGATGCCAAAGACATCACTCACGAAATCAAAACCACCAGTGCCGTGTCCCTCAACTTCCGCATCCCGCCAGGAGCCTCCGACCATCGCGTCACGGCTTCGCTCCCGGAAAAACTCCCCGAGTGCGAATTGCTCTCCTTCAGCCCTCACATGCACGTTCGCGGGAAATCCTTCCGATATAGCTTGATCTACCCAGACCGCAAACGAGAAGTGGTCTTGGATATCCCCCATTACGATTTCAACTGGCAAACCGAGTACCGACTAGCTACCCCAATGCAGCTTGCCGCCGGCTCACGCATCTACTGCGAAGCGACCTTCGACAACTCCGATGCCAACCTCAACAACCCTGATCCCAAAGCGTGGGTCACCTGGGGAGATCAAACCTTCGAAGAAATGATGATCGGGTATTTCCACTACGCCGAAAAACGCCGACAATAGCCCGCTGGCTTCCTTGCGTTCCAGCGATGCGTTTGCAAAAGGTGTTTTCATGGCTCGACGTACCGAACTCGACGCAGCTTGGCTTTTGGTCTCAGCCCTCAGTTTTTCGTCGATAAGCTCGACTCTCATGGCCCAGCAAGTCGAGTCAAACAAATCGACCGCCATCGGCCGCTACGATCGACCCTCGGGCCCGATCCACCAAAGCCGATCGCTGGTCGTGGCCCGAAACGGCATGGCTTGCAGCTCCGACCCCCGAGCAAGCTCCGCGGCGATCCGGATCCTAGAACTCGGCGGCTCGGCTGTCGATGCGGCCATCGCTGCCAACGCCGTGCTAGGCGTGGTCGAGCCCATGAGCTGCGGCATCGGTGGCGATCTGTACTCGATCGTCTGGGACAGCCGATCTGGCGAACTTTCAGGCCTGAACGCCAGCGGCCGCTCCCCCGCAAAACTCAATCGCCAAGTCCTCGCGGAGAAAGAACTCAAAGAAATCCCCCTCTATGGTCCGCTGTCCTGGAGCGTCCCGGGATGCGTTGCCGGCTGGTTCGACCTGCACGGCAAGTTCGGCAAACTGAGCATGGCACAAGTCCTCGAACCTGCAATCGAACTGGCAGAAAACGGATTCCCAGTCTCTCCGGTGATCGCTGCATATTGGTTCAAAACCGAGCAATCGTTCCTCCCATGGAAGGACTCCCAAAACACCTTTTTACTCGATGGCAAAAAAGCTCCCAAAGTCGGCGACCTGTTTCGCAACCCCCGCTTGGCCGAATCCTACAAAAAGATCGCTCTGCTGGGTCCCGATTACTTTTATCGCGGACCGATCGCTCACGAGATCGTCGCCTTTAGCAACTCCAACGGCGGTTACTTCGAACTCGATGACTTTCAAACTCACAC
>CAILTZ010000043.1 GCA_903837255.1 uncultured Pirellula sp.
AATCCGATAATCAGCGTGATCGCAAAACCCTTGATCTGCTCGGTCCCAACGTAATACAGAACCAGGGCACTGATGAGCGTCGTGAGGTTCGAGTCGAAAATGGTCGTCCAAGCACGATCGAAACCGTTGCGGATCGCCATGCGCGACGTCGCGTTCTTTTCTCGCTCTTCCCGGATCCGTTCAAAAACTAGAACGTTTGCATCGACGCTCATACCAACCGACAAGACCAGCCCGGCAAGGCCAGCGAGCGTCAGCGGTTGTCGGAAAAGCATCATGCTCGCAAGAATCATTGCCAAGTTCAGCAGAAGCGCAATGGTTGCGATCACCCCTGAAAAGCGATAATAAGCCACCACGCACAGGACCGTCGTCAGGAGCCCAAGCCAACTCGCCCATTTACCCTTGGCAATCGCATCGGCACCCATCGTGGCTCCGACAATATTCTCGCTGATCGGCTGCTTGCTGATCGCACCAGGTAGAGATCCCGAGTTGAGGATCTGCACGAGAAACTCTACGTCCTTCTTACTAAAATTCCCCTCGATTTGACCCTCGCCACGGATGGGGCTATTGAGGCTAGGCGCAGATAGCACGACCCCGTCGAGCAATATCGCCATACGTTTCTTGAAGCCGCTATTGACATCCGGTTGGTTGGCAATGGTCATCTTGAGCATCTTCTCAGCACCAGCCGTCGTCATCTTGAAGGAAACTTGATAGCCCCCGTTTTTGGCGATTTCTACTTGCGCTCGCGCGAGGTCCGAGCCGTTGACTTCCACGTAGGGAACCGAGTTTTTCTGAAGAGACAGCAAGACATCAACGTCTTTGATCTTCTGGGTATCGAGCCAAGTCTCAAAGTCGTTCGGACGTCCCGTCAAAATCGGGTTGAGAATTTCGCCAGTCCGCGCATTGCGGATCGTATCTCCCGGAACGTAGCCTTGGACCTCACCGGCCCCCGACTGTTCAGCAGTTCGCCCAAGCGTTCGCCAAATCCCCACCTTTTCCAATTCGCCCGTGGTCTTGTTCGGCAACTTGACGTCTCGGCTCAAGCGAATGTCAATGTTCGGATTTTCAGCTTGCGTCTTCGCGACCTTGATAAGCTCTTCATGGTCATTGAGGTTCGCGACGATGCGAAACTGCAAGATCCCCGCATTGGTGATCTTGCGCTTGACTTCTTCAATCTCCGTCGGGTCAACATCCGCAATGATGATTTCAATCTTGTCATCACCAGCGGGTCGTACAATCGATTCGTTCATCCCCGAGGGATTGATCCGATTGAGAATCGGGGCCACAAAGTCTTTGGCGGCCACACGTTGTCCACTATTGCCAACCGTGGTTTGATCGATTTGATAGATCAAGTTCGTACCACCTTTGATGTCCGGCCCGAGCTTGAGTTGACCGGTGGCAATCACGATCCCTGTCCCGATCATTGCAAGAAGAATCCAACTGAATGCCATGGCATGGTTGGGCATCTTGAGCCGAGTCGAGAAAAACTTCCCGAGAACAAACGGCACAATGACCGCCAGCAAGAAAACCCCTACATCCAAAAAGCCCTTCCAGTTGTTGGCGGCAACCTTAGCGGCCTCGGCCGCTTCGGCTGGCGTTTGGGCTAATAGAAATAGGGACCCAGTTCCTAAGGATTGCAAGGAATCCGTCAGGCTCAGCAAAGCGAAGATGGGGTGAAGAAACGTTTCCAGCATGGGTTATCCTAATCCTTTTTGACGACTCGTATGGTGTCGCGATTAACTGTCATTTTTGCGTTGGTGTTCTCGTCCAAGCGGATCGTAACGGTCCCCGCATCGGGTTGGGTGCTAACGACCACACCATGGACTCCAAATGAAGTCACGATGCGATCGTTTTTCTTTAAATTCGAAATCATCTCTGTGAGCTCTCGCTGCTGCCTCTTGTTGGATCTTTGTGACGGAAGCACAACTCCAACGTAAAAGACCAGGAACATGGCCATCATCAACCAAAGAGGATTGCTTAGAAACTCCTCCAAAATCGAC
>CAILTZ010000044.1 GCA_903837255.1 uncultured Pirellula sp.
AGGAGCTCCGCGATCGGCTCGACGATCTGCTCGGATCTCCTAGTCACCGCATGCGTATGAACAAACCGTCGGTCAACAACGAGAATGGCAGCGGCGGATATCCCAAGCGTCGGCAGGGTTGAGCGATGGACCCACTCCCGGTCGACGAGCACCTGGGCCATGTGGCCGAAATGGTCAAGAGCCATCCGGTAACAGCCATCGAGGCCCCGCCGGGAACGGGAAAGACCACCCGCATTGCTCCGTCGCTATTGCGGTTGGCCGACCCTGGGAAACGCATCTACCTGGTCCAACCCCGACGCATCGCCGCTCGCTCGGTCGCAGAGCGGATCGCTTGGGAATCGAACCAACAGATCGGTCAGCAAATCGGTTACGCGGTCCGGTTCGATCAAAAAGTTTCCAAACAGACGCAACTAGTCGTGGCCACTGAAGGAATCTTGATTCGCAAACTCCAGCAGGACCCGACGCTTCAAGACACCGCGATGGTTGTGCTCGATGAATTCCATGAAAGATCGCTCGATGCCGATCTGCTCCTGGGGATGCTCAGGCGAGTCCAAACGGAATTGCGAGACGATTTGCGGATCGTGATCATGTCGGCGACGCTGGACCAAAACTGGTTCTCCAATGCGATGCCCAACGCCCCGCTAATACGCATCGCGGCGGCCAGTTATCCGGTGAAGATCGAGTATAGGCCGCCGGATTTTAAGCAAGATATCGTCGAGCATGCAGCGGCTGTGGCGGCCCAAGCCGCTAGGGCCCGACCTGGAGATGTTCTTGTTTTTCTACCAGGTGCAGGAGAGATCCAACGCTGCTGCCAGATTTTGCGCCAAACGCGTGAACTTGAATCCTTCGATGTCCTACCGCTTTTCGGTTCGATGCGGATCGAGGAACAGTCGCTAGCGATCCAATTGGGGCAACGCCGTAGGATCATTGTCGCTACCAACATAGCCGAAACATCGCTGACGATACCCGGCGTACAAACCGTGATCGATAGCGGTTTGGCGAGAGTTCTGCGATTCTCCCCCGATGTAGGCCTGGATCGATTGGTACTGGAAAACATTTCGGCGGCTTCGGCTACCCAGCGTGCGGGACGAGCCGGCCGAGTTGCGCCCGGGTGGTGCGTTCGTTTGTGGTCGGAAGCCTCCGATCGGGCTCGTTGTGCATTCCTAGAACCCGAGATCCGACGCGTGGATCTTTGCAGCGCAAGGCTCCAGTTGCATGCTTGGGGTGAAGGCGACCGCGACGACTTTCCATGGATCGAACCGCCCCGCGATGACGCTTGGTTGGCCGCTGGCAGACTGCTCACCCAACTCGGTGCGATTCAAGATGCGAAATTCACCCTGCTAGGCCAGCAGATGAGTCAGATACCACTCCACCCGAGGCTTGCAAGGTTATGCATCGAAGCCGACCGATATGGTTGCCTAGATCGCGCGGCGTTGCTATCGGCAATGCTCAGTGAACGCGACCCATTCGACAGACGAGGCAGTTTTCGCAGCGCACCGAATGTTTGGCAAAGCGACTGCATCGAGCGATTGCACTGGATCCTGCAACCGAGCCCCAATCGACCAACGCCGCTGGGCTGGGTAAACCCTGCGAGCTTAAGCACGATCAAGAAGTCGGCTCGGCAGATCCAACAGGTGTGCGAAGGTTTACTGCGAGGCGAATCTCGAGCCGATCCAGAAAGCGGCGATGTTCGCTCCCAAGAGATAGGACTTCAGCGCGCTCTGCTAGCCGGCTTTCCCGATCGGCTCGCAAAACGCCGATCAATCGGCAATCCGCAAGGCTTGATGGTCGGATCCAAGGGGGTGAAGTTAGGCCCGGACTCCGGGGTTCGAGACCCTGATTTGTTTCTGTGTGTGGACATCGAGGGTGGAGCGGGAGAGGCGCTGGTTCGTCAAGCTAGTGGGGTGCGGATCGAGTGGTTGCAAGGGGATGCGTTGAGCACCCGGGACGAAATATTCTTCCATCCCTCGCAAAAGCAAGTCGTTGGAAGACGACGGACCTATTGGTTGGACTTGTGCCTGGCAGAAACACCGGTCGCCATCACCGACGAAGAGGCCTGCGCGGCATGCTTGTTCGAGGCCGTCGAATCGCACTGGGATAGCGTGTTTCCCAAGGATGATCCGGCCGTGGCGCAATTCATCGAGCGCGTCGGGTGTCTTCGTCAATGGGTCCCGGAACTTGGGCTGCCAGAGCTCAACACAGCGATCTTGCAACAAGTCGCTGCGGAGATTTGTCGAGGCAAGAGAAGTTTAGACCAAGTCCGCGCTGGGGAGTGGATCGATTGGCTCCAAAATCTATTCACGGCC
>CAILTZ010000045.1 GCA_903837255.1 uncultured Pirellula sp.
GTTCCGCTGCGGACGCTGTATCTCCAGTGCGGGAACTCGCACGATGGTTTGCTGGGTCAAGAGGACTTGATCCGTGAGCGATCCGATCGGCAATTGCACCTCGTAAGTCCCGGTCTTCCTGGTGACGTATTGCCCGACGTAAACACCCGCTTGGGTTGGATCAGCAAGCGGCATGAGTTTGAGCGTTGTCGATCGTCCCCCGGGCTCGATGAGTTTTGCTACAGCTTCGTTTTGAATCAAAGGCTGGAACTGTGCGTCTTTGAGGACCGCACGGACCATGACCTGCTCTCCGACAATGGCTTGCTCTTTGTCTACCAGCAACATTCCACGATCGGAATCCCGCAGCAATCGACCGTGGCCTGCCCACCGCACCAGTTTGGTGTAATAGGTATCGAAGTACTTTTCGCCGACTTCGCGCATTCGCCAGAGCTCACCACCACCTTGGAAGACCACTCGGCCGCTGCCATAAAACTGGGTGGCTAAGTAAATGGGTGGAGCGCTGTTGACGAAGGTGGTTGGATCGGAGAACGTCAGCAGGACGCTCGCCGCAGGCTTGGGCTCGTAACAACCGAAGAAGCTATAGACACCTCGGAAACGCTCCCAAGCGTTTTGGCTCTCTTGGACCGACGAGCCGACTTGTAAGAAGTCGGTAGCCAGAGCGTTGGAGGCGACGGTAAGCGGCCAAGCGGTTTCGGATTCAAAGCGGCCGATCGAGACTAGCCTAGCGCCGCGTGTGTTCATGATCACCGGTACCATCCCACGAAGGATCTCTGCGTTGCGATTGGTATTGCCACCGCTGCCGGCCCACTTGGGAGTTGCCACTGGTCCAGCGATGACGATCAGCCCACCGGCTTGCTGGGATACCCAGCTTTCCAACGTATCGATCTGATCCCCGGTTAGTTTGGTCCAATCCGCATCGAAAGCGATGACCGCATCGTACTTGGTCATCTCGGCCATCGTCTTTGGAAATTCGGTCAAGAGCTGCTTGGCCTCTTGCGAGACCCCAGGCCCACTGGATTGCAAATAGACGTGGGACTGGACCGTGGGTTCTCTAAACAATAGATTTCGCACGAATTGATATTCGCGGGTGGGTCCACCGGCTAGGATCAGGATTGTCGAGTTGGGTTCAACGACCCGGACCTCGGTCTCGAATTGATTGTCGGCGGTATTCGAATCGCTTGTTGGGGCAAGGATTTTCAGCTCATAGATCCATGGGCCGACATCGCGTGGAGTGACGTCAAAAGACAAATTCGTGATCGCTTCGTCACCTTCGAGCGTCAGTGTTCGTTCCTCTTCGATTGTCGGGCCGACGGTTGAACTACCTCCCGGGCGACGACGAAGTTGAATAGGGACTTGCACGCCGAGCATCCCGGAGGCTTGTACAAGGGCTGTGATCCGGAAACGGTCTCCGGGAAACACCCGTTTTGGGGCTTCGATGTCGAGCACTTTGACGTTCAATGGGTTCTTGTCGGTGCCCAGGCCCACAGGATGGATCCGTACTTCTTGGCGTGCCGCAAGCGAAACAACGTTTTGGGGGTCGACCCCGGCGTTGCTTCGACCATCGGTAAGTAGCAGCACGGCAGCCAGAGTCGAGCTTTGCTCTTGTTCGAGGACGGATTGGAGCGCATCTCCGATGCGAGATTCCGTGCCGGTGGCAGACAGAACCGTTTCCCAAGCGACCTCCGAGGGACTTTGGGGTTTCTCCTTGGGCCCTTGTGGTTGGACCTCGTCGGATTGGATCGACGCGAGGGCCTCATTCGACCAGAGGGATTGCCACGGGATGGTTTCGGCTCGGAGGATGGCTGTGGCGATGACCACAAACCCGCTGATGGCCGAGACGACGCCCAGCAAGATGCAGTAGGAGAGGAATTTCTTGGTGTTACCCATCGCGCGAGCTAGCAGCGAGGCGACCATCAGCACGATCCCGAGGATCGTCAAAGCGGTTCCGAGCCAAGCGGTAACTCGTAGCAAGCCGAGCAGTTCCTCGCGTGCGGATAGTGAGCCGCTGCGCAGGGTGGTTTCTATAGGTTTTTGAAACGATGCTACGACGCTTGGCCGGGTGCCTTGATCAAAACGATAAACGGTCGTGTCATGTTCCTTTTGAAGTTTCTCGAGCACTCCGGATTGGGCCAGGAACTTTTGCACGGCGGCGATGCGGCTCGGACCGGTGGACTCACGGCCGGGATTTTCTTCCAGGGGCATGGTCATGCTTAAGCTCGTGTCGACCATGACCGCGACCTTCGAGGGCCGAACATCTCGGCGTTCGCTGCGTTTTTGGAGGTCCATGAAGAAGATCAGGATCCCGAGCAGGGCGGTTAGTCGCAGGATCAGCAGTGCATAGCCGAGCGATTTGGGGAGCTCCTCCCAATCCTTGCGGTACCAGTAGACGACCCAGCTGATGATGGCCGCCAGGCACAAGACCAAGAGGAACCAATGGTGCCACTGGTCGAGTTGTTCGAGCCTCATCCACTGGTAGTAGACGCGCACGTCCTGCTGGGCCAGCGGCCATGGGCTATTTCGATTGGTCCAACTCGTTAGTAAATCCATGCTTAGGATCCGGGTCCGCTACGATCGTTTGGGCAGGTGGTACGAGGTGCTCCATGCAAGCCATTGTTCGGCCAGCAGCAAAGCGACCAGCAGGCCCAGCAGGAGCATGTTTCGATTCGAGAGTCCGGCGAGGCTCATTTCGGAGACCCCTGCCATGGCGCTGCGGTAATTGAATTTCACTCCGGAGAGATTTCTTGCCAGATCCGTTGGTGTTACCCGATCGGTTTCTCCTTCGACGCCAGGGGTATTCCTCGCAGAGTTTTTGACCTTGGCTTCTCCTTGGATCGAGGTCCCCCACCATTCGAATATTCCGGCGCTGGTCAAGGCTCGGTTGGCATCGCTGGTGACCGATTCTGGGCTGGACCCATAGTCGGCTCTTAGCGAATTTTCGCCGGAATCTACAGCGTTGATTTGGACCAGCGGTCGGGCACTCCGTGCGCTGGCAGGGGGCAGGACTAGCCTAGTCTCTGGGAGCATCTCCTGCGATGAAAAGTCCCATCGCAGAGCAGTTCCTGAGGGGCGTGAGGTTTCGGGAAGTTTGAAGCTTGCCAGGTAGCCGACCATCTTCAGGGCAGCAACAACGAACGTGGGGTCTTGGGGCCAATTGCTCCACCTGCGGTCCAGCGAGGTCAGGGCGACGAGCACGCGGCCGGAACCCAAAGGATAATCGACCATCAGTGGAGCGCGATTGCGAAGACTCGCTACGGGCTTCCAGAGTTTCTCGGCCCCGGTTTCGAGTTTGGGGTCGATGCCTACATAGCGTTCGATCCGAACGAACTGGAATGGAGAGTTGCTCAGTCCCAGCAGTGGAGCAAAGATCGGGTGGGGTTCGGCCAGCAGGTCCGGTGTTGCATCGCTGGGGTCTTTGGTCAATTCCACTGGCCCAGTGAGTCCAAAGGGTAGCAGGGGCAGCGTGTTCTGGGCTCCGGGGATCGGTTTGGCCCAATTCGCATACCCTCGGAGATAATCGTTCATCGCCACGTCATCGCCGAACCACAGGGCTAGTCCCCCACCCCCGGAGACATACCGATGCAGATTGGCTAGGGCTCGCAGATCGAGATTAGGGATCGACTGGAGGATGATGCAAGCGTAGTTATCCAGAGCGATGCTATCGGAATCGCGAAGGTATTCGGGTCGTTCGCGTTGGATCAGCAGTCCGGTTTTTGCATTGCCACCCGGGTCGAGTGCGGATTCAAAGAAGTACGAGTGTTTGCCACCTGCATCCCCATCGACTAGTAGGACGCGAATGCCTTCGGCGATATCCAACACGCAGCTAGCTTGGTTGTCGGCCCCGATGGCGTCGGGTGGCAGTTCGGCTTGGACAACATGCGAACCGCTTTTGGGAAAGATGACTTGGACGTTGCGTGTCGCAGACTCACCGGGTTCGATTCTTTCGAAAAGCAGTGGAGGCAGATCGGTGACGAGTCCTGAGAAGCGATCCGACGGTTTGGGCTCTGCGTTTGCGCCGCTGTAATCGACTGCCGTGACGCGGACACTCACGTTGCGAACGGCCGTAGTCCCTTGGTTTCGGACTGTGACGTTGACCATTGTTGGGACCCCTGCGGCGAGGACTTCTTGGCGGGGTTCGATGTTGGTGATTGTCAGGTTCTCGTGTCGGGTTTCGACGCAGTCGACGAGTTGGATCTCGACCGATTCGTTTTGGATTGCCTGGAGCCTTTGGCGGATGGTGATCGGATTGCCCCAATCCTTGGTCCGATAATCGGTCATGACATAGACGATCGATTTTTGGTCTTCGCTCGATTGAATCAATCGCGAGACAACATCGAGGCTATCGAGCACGCTGGCTTCGATGGATGTCGGTAGGGTGCTATTGATTTTGGAGAGCAGTCCTGACGGATCGCTTGGGATGGTTTGCGCAAGAAGATCGGCGACCGAATCGGCTCGAACATCAATGTTTCCGGCGGCCTTGGCAGCCAGTTGGGCTTTGGATGCACGAAAGACACTCAGCAGGTGGTTTTGGGAGTCTTGTTTGGCCACCGAGGCGATCGAAGCGATCGCACCGAGTCCATTTTGATAGGCTGATTTGTTGTTCGCGGTGTCTTGCATCGACGCGCTATCGTCGAGGATCACGTAGTGGTGGACCGTGGTACGGCCCATCCAACTCAACATCTTCGAGTCGGTCAGCCACTGGGCGAGCATTCCTACAAGCAGCGCCATGGCCAGCATCCGCGATGCGATCAGCAGGGCTTGTTTGAGCCAGACCCAGCGGCGGTTTTTGCGGTAGCTTTCGAGCAAGAACTCCATGGCTGCCCATGGCGTCCGTTTGTGCCTGACGAGATTGATCAGGTGGATCAGCAGCGGGGCGAGGACCAGCAGAAAGCCCCAAGCCAGGGGAGAGTAAGCGAATTGCATTGCCGATTACCTCTTTCTCATGTGAGCCATGCGGGCGCTCAGGTAAGCTGACAAGGCGGCATCGACCGGACGGCTTGTACGCACGAGCTGATAATCGATACGGGCGCTGGCGCAAGCGTGCCGCACCCGATCGAGGAATCGCTGCAGGGACTCCAGGTACCCTTCTCTGAGTGCGCGCGGGTTGCAGGTCAGTGTGTCGATCGACTCCATCCCCTCGAATCGGGTTGGATCGTTGAATGGGAAATCCAGTTCATCGTCGTCCATGATGTGGAAGACCAGGATGTCATGACCGGCGCTGCGAAGAGCGGTCAGTCCTTTGAGGGTTTCTTTTTCGCTACCGAGGAAGTCCGATGCGATGACCATCAAGCTGCGTTTGGGGTAGGTGTCGTTGATTTCGCGAAAGACTTTCGTCAGGTCGGTCTTATCGGTCACGGGGGATTGTTCGAGGGATCTGTAGATCGATTGCAGATGGCTGCGGCTTGTGCGCCAGGGGAGTTTGGTGCGGATCTTTTGGTCGAAGACCGTCAGGCCAACGGAGTCTTGCTGACGAAGGCTCATGTAGGCCAAGCAGGCCGCGATCGTGGCAGCGTAATCAAATTTGTTGAGTGGACCGCGGCCGTAGGCCATGCTGGCCGACGTGTCGACCAGCAGAGTGCACCGCAGGTTGGTGTCTTCTTCGTACTGCTTGATGTAGAGTCGGTCTTGGCGACCCCAGACTTTCCAGTCGATGTGGCGCAGGTCGTCGCCGAACTGGTACTCGCGCAGGTCCGCGACGTCGACGCCGGTGCCGCGGAACACCGTCCGGTAGTCGCCCTGCAGGCGCCCGTCGAGACGGCGCAGCACCCGCCATTCCAGCCGGCGCAGCA
>CAILTZ010000046.1 GCA_903837255.1 uncultured Pirellula sp.
CTGTTTTTGAAGCGTCTGTTTTTGAAGCGTCTGTTTTTGAGGGAGTTGTTTTTTAGCGACCTCTTTAGGCAATGGTTTTTTTTCGACGATACTTTTCGCTGCGGGTTGGTCGGCTGGCTGTGACTTCTCTGGCTGTGACTTCTCGGGATGTGACATAGATTGCAAAACAACCGCAGGCTCAGTACCAACACCGCTGGCACGCTTGCGAATTCCATCGAGCATCTGGTCCCAACCCTTCGAGCTGGGCTCTGCCAGGAGTTGTTTCGTCTCTGAAACGGCCAAGCCCTGGAACATGCTCTCACCGTTGAACCAAGGCTGCTGCTGCATCGAGTCGAGGAAAGCTTGGAGCTTTGTCTCGTCACCGTTTTCAGCAAGCTGAATCGCTTCCATGAGCCAGACGGCAGCCTCGCGGTACCTGGCAGCCTGCTCGCGGCACTCGAGGGCTTGGTAGGCTAACCGACCTCGCTCGATCAATCGCTCTGTGGGCATTCGAAGAGTCCTTGGGCGTCATCCTTGGGGATCGTGGAATTGCAACAAATTCGCAATCAGCTTCCCATTGTCCAAAAACTTGCAAAAGATGCTCGGATTTGGTTCAGACCTTTTCGAGCCAATCCAAAACTTTTTTGCGAGCATGTTGAATTTTGGCTATCAACCACTCGGTGGAATCCCCGACACACAGCACCGTCGCGATCGGAATTCCCTTGTCAAAACAGACGCCCGCCGGCACCCTTTGGGGAATATCGGCGACGCGAAACGCGTGTTTTTCAAGTTCTTCCAAGCTTCCGTGCCACCTAGCTTGCCAGAGCCGATCGACTTGCGACGAGCTTGCTCGGATGTCCCTAGGCGCATAGACAATCCCTTTGGCCATTTGCTTGTGTGTCCCCTTGTCGTCCATAACAAGCCCTTCGGGGACCTTCGGCAGCGGCTGGTCGTTACCCTGACCGATCACGATTCTCAGGTGCTCTTTCATCCACGAAACACCTTGGAGGGTTTCGTGGAGTTCCATGCTTGCCGACCAACGCGGGTTGATCTCAAGGAGCCACAATCGATCCTGGGAATCGATCTGGAAATCGGCTTGCCAAAGCCCCCGGATCCCCGTGGCTCGGGCAACGATTTCCCCGAAGCGACTGGCTGCATCAAAACGATCCGGTGTTACTCGAAATGGAGCTAGGTTTCCACGATAGATAAAGGGCAGCGGGGCATCGAACTCTGGGTCGTCGAACTCTGGCGCATCGATCCCCCGTGCAATCCCCGCGATGCAAGTTTCCTTGCGATCCGAACAGTACGTCACACCGATCGTTGTTCCAGCAATATGCCTCTGTGCGTACCAAGGCCCGATCGCCGGATCCCATGCTTGGGTCTGATCGATCGCATCCAAGCTTTCATAGGATCGAACGTGGATACCTCCGGCTCCACCGGCGGGCTTGAGCATCCAAGCCCCCGAGTCATGGGCTCTAGAGTTGCGCAGCGTCCCAGTACTCATAGTCCCAGCACTCAGCGTTCCAGTCCGCAGCGGCCCGATGGTCTCCGGCCAGCCGATACCGGACTCATACGCCCAGTCTTTCCAAGCCTCTAGCGAACGTAGTTGGCGCAGCGACTCGTTGGTCACTCCGCAGAGGAGCCCCTGCGATAGGAGGCGACTCAAAAAATCGGGCCGGTTCTCCATCCCACCGCAGAGGACCAGCGGTATGCCTTGGCTCTTTGGCGTGGGATTGGTTTGCTCGATGAGAAAGTCCGCCAAAGGCGAAGCTTTCGCGACATCCATCAGGTCGGCGTCGATAAAATCATCCCAAGCGAGGATATTGCTTACCCCAGCCCGCTTGGCCGATTGGGCCGCAGCCCGGCATGAGGAACCGAGCAACCAGATTGTAGGGTTAGAGCAGAGCAATGACGATCAATCGGCGAAATAGAGCAGTTGGCTCTCGCCTCGGATGAGCACTCCGCTGCCAAAGGGGATCGGCGAACCGATCACCGGTTGCTCAAGATTCGTTTCGGACAAGACCTTGAAGCCATCGCTGTCGATCTTCCCAACAAACACCACACCATCCTCGCGAGGCGCGTAGAGTTTGTCCCCGGCGACCAGGGGCGATGAATAAAAATTCGCACGGCCCTTGGGGAATTCACCCTTCCAAGCTGTCTTGCCGGTGGTCGCGTCGAGCCCCTCGACCTTCCCTTGGTCTCCCACTAGCACGACCTTGCCTCGATGCACTGCCGGTGTAGGTACAAAGGTTCCGACGTCGTCGCGTTTCCAAGCGTGACTCGAAGCGGTTGTGTCCCCGGTGCCGCTGAGTCGAATGCCGTACAAGCGAGGGATGCCGCGATCATTGCGCCCATAAGCGATCACGGCGGTCCCATCGACGACCACTGGGGTGGCGATCGCAGGCCACAGTTGCGATCCCTCAGGATTGAAATTTCCGCACGACCAAACCACCTTGCCATCGGCCGCGTCGTGGATCGTCACGTGCTCGGCACCCCAGACAAGAATCGACTCTTTGCCTTGATACTCCATCACCAGTGGCGTTGTGTAGCCATGGTCGCACTCGGTGGGGACTTTGTAGTTGCGTGCTACCTTCCAAGCGACTTGGCCGGTCTGTTTGTCAAAGGCTGCCAGCCACGACTCGCCCTGATGCATCCTGGCCATGATGACATGCTTGTTGGTCAGCACCGGCGAGGTGCCATGGTCCCAGAAGAGCGTGTCCTTGCCATAGGTTTTTACCAAGTTCGTCTGCCAGAGGACTGTGCCATCGAGTCCCAGTGCGGCGAACATTCCACTCTTGAAGTAGACGTACAGGGCCTTGCCGTCGGTCACCGGCGAAGCGTTGCAGCCTGAGCCGTTGCGATGCTTGCCGGCATCTTCTTGTTCGAAAACCGTCGACCAACGCTGCTTGCCATTGGCGTCGATGCACAGCACGGAGTCCTTACCGTCTTGGGGGGCCGTCAGGTAGATCTTTCCATCCAAGTGGATCGGAGTCGAGCATCCTTTGCCAGGCATGGGGGCCGACCATCGCAGTTTGTCTTTGGAGAGAGTCGAAGGGAAATTCCCCGACTCGACCGAGCCTGAGTCTTTGGGACCTCGCCACGAGGTCCAGGAGCCTACATCCTCTGCAAAAGCGGCATTGCAAAACAGCAGACCGGAGCAGAGGGCCAATCGCAGGGCCGATCGTAGAGTGTGTTTGAGTGGACGGTTCATCGTGTCAGTGGCGGGTTGGGGAGAGGATTTTGGCAGAAGGTATTGAACGAATCCGATGGATGCGAATTCTACTTGGGCGACTGCGAAGATTCTAGCAGATAGGGGGGGAATGCAGCACTCTCCAGAGCCTGATTAATCGTGCAAGTGTTGCTAGAATACACGGGTTATCTTTCTATCGATCTGCCAATTTATCGCTCCTAACAGACATGAAATCTCCCCGATCATTATTCATCCTGCCATTACTCATCCTGCGACCCGAGACGATCGTTGGGTTGGCTCTCTGGGCCATCCTAGCTGCTTATGCTCCCGACGTCCGTGCCGAAGAGAATGCCACCTCCGATAAACCGGCCGAACCGAAATCGCCTGCCCAGTGGTACGGTCAGACGATCCGCGACACGGCCTGGAGATCCCCCGCCGACGAGCTTGCTGGATTCCACGTACCGGACGGCTTCCAAGTCGAACTGGTCGCTAGCGAACCTCAAATCGCTAAACCGATGAACCTAGCCTTCGATGCCAAAGGCCGACTGTGGCTGACCCAAAGCGTCCTGTACCCATTCCCCGCCAAGGACAACCAAAGCCTCAGCGATTCCATCGTCGTGCTCGAAGACAAAGACCACGACGGTTCGTTCGAATCCAAAACCACTTTTGCCGATGGACTCAATATCCCTATCGGCCTGCTGCCCTACCAAGACGGCGTGATCGCCTTTTCGATCCCAAATCTCTACCACCTTCGCGATACCGATGGCGATGGCATCTGCGACCAGCGCAAGGTCATCCTCGGGCCCTTCGATACCTCTCGAGATACCCACGGGATGGTCAACGCCCTACGCGATGGTCTCGACGGCTGGATCTACGCTTGCCATGGCTTTAACAACGTCTCGAAGCTCCAAGGTACCGATGGACACTCCATCGAACTCACCAGCGGCAATGTCTTTCGCTTCAAACCCGACGGCTCTCGTGTCGAACTCTATACCCAGGGCCAAGTCAATCCGTTCGGGATGACCAAAGACAAATACGGTTTCTGGTTCACCGCCGATTGCCATAGCAAACCGATCACACAACTCCTTCGTGGCGGTTGCTATCCAAGCTTTGGTCGCCCCCACGATGGACTCGGATTCATCCCCTCGACCATGGAACACCTGCACGGTAGCACCGCAATCTCCGGGGTCGCCTGCGTGAACAATAAATTCTTCCCGGGGAACTTCCAAGGCAACCTGCTCAGTGGCAACGTGATGACCTGCCGGATCAATCGCAACCGACTCGAATACTTTGGCGCCACAGCCCAAGCCATCGAGATGCCCGATCTGCTCACTAGCGACGATCCATGGTTTCGACCAGTGGATCTTCAATTCGGACCGGATGGATGCCTATACATCGCCGATTTTTACAACAAGATCATCGGGCACTACGAGGTCCCCCTCGATCACCCCGATCGAGACCGCACCAGCGGTCGTATCTGGCGAATCCGCTACGTTGCAAACGCAGCTGCAAACGCAGATCAAAACGCTGCTAGGCCTGTGACAAGCAACTCCGATGATGCTGCTGCAAAACTTACCCGAGAAGGGGCATTGGCCGTTCTTGCTAAACCTTTGGAAGATCATTCCGATACCGCTTCGGCCATCAAGCGACTGGCTGCGGTCGATAGGATCGGACAAATCGGCATAGCATCCGATGTCGGTAGCCTTCTTGATGGAGTCCGAAGTGTCGATGACCGCGATGCGATTCTCAAACAAGCTCACTGGATCGCCGTGCGCGATCTGCTCGCTCGTGCGGCCAAGGAATCGGATCGATTCCCCAACGATGTCCTCATTCCATCTGGCCTATCAGACTCCCAATACCAGCAGCGGGCTCAAGACCTACTAAAAGTCCTGCAAGCGATCCGCCACCCAAGCGCCGCTTCGTGGTCTCTGGAACTGATCGTCAACGCTTCGGCAAAACTACCCCAAGGACCCGCAACACCATGGCTCAAAGACGCCCTCCTGGGGGTAGCTACCACCGTGGACGAAGCAAAGATACCTCGTGTCCTGACACTCGTCGATCTAATGGTCGCCGATACGGCCTCAAAGTCTGAGCTGATTTTGCAGATCGCTGAATCCCAAAAACAACGCAACGGAAAACTCTCCCCGCTGCTCGTCGAACTAGGTAAACAATCGCTCGCCGATGCCGCCGGGCAATGGCTCGTCCAAGCCACCGAAATGGACGCGAAACTCTACGGCTGGACCGCACTAGCTGCCCGAGGTCGCGACAATCGCCCATGGCCGATCGAAGCTCGCGCGCTCGATGCGACGAACCACCCAAACCCCGATCAGGTTTCCAAAGAGAAACGCCCATTCGCAAGCAGCCTCGGACTCTCCGAACGCTACACAGGGAGCTGGTCGAGCGGAATCTTCCAAGCCCAAGAGAAGATTTCGTTCTGGGTCGCTGGACATGATGGGCTCCCGAACGAACCTAGCCGAAAAGAAAATTTTGTTCGCGTTCTGGTCGCCAACCCTCAAACCGGTGAATGGGCCGAAATCCATCGGACTTATGCTCCCCGAAACGACATCGCCAAATTCGTTTCAGTCGATCTGAGCGAGTATCAAGGTCGATCGGTGCGGATCGAGGTCGTCGACTCTTGCGGCCTGGACAGCTATGCCTGGATCGCGATTGCCGATGTCTCGGAGCCGGGACTAATGCGATCAGGACTGCGCGACCAATACGAATCCTTGGTTCGTATGGCCAAGATTTTCGGAGCTTCGGTGGTCGCCCGAGAGCCCGCAGACAAGGCCGATTTCATGGCCAAATGGACCAAACTTGTAAAATCCGATAGACTGGATGGCTTTTGTAAAGCGAACTTGCAACAATGGGTGCAAGGCCAGGAGGAGCCGGTCCTTTCGGACTTGGCCTGCTTGATTGTCGAACGCTCTTTCGAGGATTTGCTCTCCAAGCCCGGGATGACCAAGGAGGGCAAGCCTTGGCGTTTCGATTGGGATTGGAGCACAGGCGCGCAGGACACCCTCGCGGGATTGGCTGAGGCATTCGGAAAGAGGGCCAATGCCGCTACCCAGGAAGAACTGGTTCTGCGATGGTCCAGGCACCGAAGCTCCTTTGGTTTAATCGAGAGTTTGATCCGGCGCGGAGCCCTGTCCAAGGAAACCTTGCGAGTCTTGCCCGCCTCATGGTGGGAGTCTCTCCCGGGAGAGACTGCAGATCGTTTTGCCGATCTGAAACCCGAGGGAGAAAGCGATCTGACACGTGCGGCGGTGGTTCAGGCCAAAGCCGATGCGGTGCGAAAAACAGCGATCGACCTGGAGGTTGGAAAACGAGTCTTCCAAGAGCGATGCGCAACGTGCCATCAACTTGGCGGACAAGGAAAACTCATCGGACCGCAACTCGATGGAGCGGTGGTTCGTACGCTCGACAGGCTATGCGAAGACATCCTGTGGCCAAACCGAAATGTGGACGAAGCGTTCCGTATCACCAACGTACTTTTGGAGGATGGAGAAACGATTTCAGGATTGATTCTTGACCGGACCGACAGCTCCTTGGAGATCGTCGATCAGGCTGGCAAGTCCCAGCGAGTCTCGCGAGGAGACATCGAGCAGGAGAGGATTAGCAAGCTCTCTCTGATGCCGGGGAACTTCGAGGAACTCGTCAGCGATGCCGAACTTTCCTCGTTGATCGGTTATCTGAAGTCACAGCAACCGGCCACAAAGCCTTAGCCTCCAGTAGAAAACCATGTTCCGCTTCATTCACGCCGCTGACATCCATCTGGATAGTCCTTTATTGGGATTGCGAGGATACGACTCGGCCCCAAGCCAGCGCTTGCGCAGTGCCCCGCGTCGAGCTTTGGAGAATCTGGTCGATTTCGCTATCCGATCCAACGTCGATTTTTTACTCATTGCCGGGGATGTCTTCGACGGAAACTGGAGGGACTTTGCGACCGGCCAGTTCTTCGTCAAGCAGATGTCCAAGCTTCGAGATTGCAAGATCCCGGTCTATCTGATCGCCGGGAATCACGATGCCGAAAACAAGATGACCCGCTCGCTGCCTTATCCGGACAACGTGCACATGTTCGAGTCGGGGGTGGCCACCACAGAGCGTATCGAGTCGATCGAGGTGGCGATTCACGGACAGAGCTTTGCCACCCAAGCCGTCACCGAGGACTTATCGATTCGATACCCCAAGCAGGTTCCCGGGTGGTTCAACATCGGGCTATTGCACACCAGTTGCACGGGTCGCGAAGGGCATGAGAACTATGCACCTTGCACCATCGATGGGCTCCGGACCCGAGGCTACGATTACTGGGCCCTGGGACACATTCACAAACGCGAAGTCCTTTGCCAAGAACCTTGGGTGGTCTTTCCGGGGAACATCCAAGGCCGCCATGCCAAGGAGACTGGAGCCAAGGGTTGTTATTTGGTCAGCGTCTCGGACGACTCGAAGATCACTGCCGAGTTTGAACCTCTCGATACCCTTCGATGGGAAAAAGTTCGCGTCGATGTCCAATCGGTCCGTAGCCTCGAAGACCTCCCCGGTCTGTTTTCGACCAAGCTTCAAGAGACTCTCAATCAATGCGAGGATCGATTGCTTGCCGTCCGAGTCGAACTCGTTGGAGAAAGCCAACTGCACCGCAAGTTCCGAATTGAGCGAGAGCGGATCGTCCAAGAGTGCCAATCGGTGGCCACCGGATTGTCTGTTGACGGCGTATGGATCGAAAAAGTCGTTTGCAATACACGCATGCCAAGCCTTGAGAACGTGGTGCAAGGGGTATCCGAGGAAGCGATCCAAGCGATCCTGGGGGTGTTTGAAGAATCCAAATCCAATCCCGATTTCCTTAAGAAAATTCAATTCGACATGATGGATTTGAGAGCAAAGCTCCCCTCAGAGTTGCGTAGTGTAGAGCTCGATGAATATCTCGATGGCGCAAGCAGCGTTGTCGAACTCGCCAAAGAGAGGGTACTCGAACTCCTCGCATCCCAAGGCGAGGAATCGCAATGAGGGTACGGCAACTGGATTTGATCGCCTTCGGGCACTTCACCAATCGCAGCATCGATTTGAGCCAAGGTCATTATGGGCTCCACATGATCTATGGTCCCAACGAGGCCGGCAAGAGTTCCTCGCTTCGAGCTCTGACCTCGCTGCTGTTTGGTTTCCCTCAGCGCACCGACGATAACTTTCTGCATTCCAACAAAGATCTGCGTGTCGGAGCGACGCTCGAGAGTCGCGACGGCAAGGCCCTTGCGTGCGTGC
This sequence comes from uncultured Pirellula sp., assembly GCA_903837255.1. GTDB lineage: Bacteria > Planctomycetota > Planctomycetia > Pirellulales > Pirellulaceae > JBKCUI01. Next base: position 8,423 of record CAILTZ010000046.1, read on the forward strand.
GTCGCAAAGCCAAGACAGCGACGCTGCTGCATGCAGAGAGTTCCCAAGAGCTGCCCCTTGCTCTATGGAATCAGTTCCTTCCGAATATTCAACAAGATCAATTCCTGCGAATGTTCGGGCTCAATCACGTCTCGCTCCGGGACGGTGGCGCCGAGTTGGTGCGGGGGGGTGGAGATTCCGGCCAAGCTCTCTTTTCCAGCGCTTCGGGGATCGCCAGCCTGCAACAAAAACGCGAATCGCTCGAGGAACGGATCGAAGAAATTTACGCAAGGAGCGGCAGGAGAGGACGCCTGTACGATAAGCTCAAAGACTACAAGGCGCTGCGAGAAGAGGAGAAAAAAGTCTCGCTGACGATGGACCATTGGCGTCGGCTCGAGTCACAGCTAACCGAGGCCAGCAAGCAGATCGATGATCACAAGACTCAACTGGATTCCCTGCAACGAAGCTTGCTCGAAGCCCAGCGGATCCAGCGATCGATCCCGACAGTGACCAAGTACCTCGATCGAGAGCAAGCGATCAGAGCCCTTGGGCAGCTTTCGAAACTCCCACGGGATTTTGAAGATCGCGTGCAGGAAGCCATCAAGAAAAAGGGAGAAAAGCACATAGCGATCCAGGGGATCGAAGCCGAACTGAGCAACTTCCAAATGAAGCTTGCACAAATCCCCGAGAGTATCTGGTCCGACGAGCAGGATTTGCGGGTCAACAAACTGATCTCTGAATTGGGATTGTACCTGCAATCGTTCGAAGAGCTACCCAAACTCAAGACCCAGTGCGATCAACTCACACGTCA
>CAILTZ010000047.1 GCA_903837255.1 uncultured Pirellula sp.
CGGCGATCTGCTCCGAGGCGATGTCGCAGAGCGTATCCTCCATAGTGGACTAGACGAAATCAAAATCAGTATCGATGGCTCGGACTCCAAAGAGTTCAACACCCTTCGCATCGGGCTGGACCACGCCAAAGTCGTCGAAAATGTGAAAGCCTTCCGCAAACTTCGCGATCAGGCCCAGATGAAGACCCCGATCATCGTCGCAGCCACTTGTCAAACCTCCAATCGAAAACAAACCGAAGAGATGCTCGATGGCGTCGTCGATCACATCGACTTTACCCATATCCACAATTGGGGCGGTGCTCTGGGTGATGCCGAACAACAAAGGGTTCGCAAACCGTGCGATCGACTCTGGCGGACCATGACCGTCTTGGTCAACGGCGATGTGGCCCTGTGCTGCTTGGACTACAGCGCCAAAGAAGTCCTCGGAAACGTGATGGACTCGCCGATGCTCGATATCTGGAACAATGCCCGATACAACGAACTTCGCAAACTCCATCGCGAGAGCCGACAAAGCGAAATCCCTCTGTGCAGCAATTGTACCAAGTGCTTCTTCTAGATGCTCCCTCTAGCAATACACTCGATGACTAGCACCTTGATGACCAGCACCTTGTCGAACCCATCTGACCCACAGAGGATCCTCATCGTACGGTTCTCGGCCGTCGGGGATTCGATCCTCTCGATGCCCATCCTGTGCGCACTTCGAAGCCGTTTCCCCCAAGCAAAGATCGCTTGGGTCGTCGGTAGCGGTGCTGCGGATCTGCTGCGAGGTCACCAAGATCTCGACGAACTATTTGTTCTATCGAAAGATCAACTCGCAAACCTCGGGGCCTACTGGCAATTCCTCGATACCATCCGCAACTGGAAAGCCGATACGACGATCGACGCCCAAGGCCTCACCAAAAGTGCTTGGATCGCACGCTACTCAGGAGCCAAGCGGCGCATCGGTCTGAGTCGCTCGGAGTTCGAGGGCCGGGAGCTGAGCACTTGGCTCAACAACATCTTGGTCACTCCCAGAAACGACCATGTCGTCGCGCGAGGACTCCAGTTGCTGGAACCATTGGGGATCAAAGAACCCCAAATCGAGTACAAAGTCCCCCGCGATGTGGCGTTGATCTCACAGGTCGACACCCAGCTCAGAACACTCCAGTCGAGCGACGCTTGGGGAATGATCAACGTCGGGGCAGGTTGGCCATCAAAGATATGGCCTACCGACCGCTATGCGGCGATCGCCAAGCATCTGGGCCAGCGCTGGGGTTTACCCACCTGGGTGGCTTGGGGTGGCGAGAAAGAACGCAAGATCGCCGAAGCGGTCGTGGCAGCTTCCGGGGCTTGGGCTAGGATGATGCCCGCAACGCGACTCATGGAATTGGCCGAATGGATCCGCCGCGCCAAGATCTTTGTCGGCTCGGACACCGGTCCTATGCACCTGTCGGTCGCACTCAATACACCCACCGTGGCGCTGATCGGACCGATGCCCAGCCAGCGAGTCGGCCCACTGGGCTCGCTCCACGCAACGATTCAGCAGGATCGACTCACCGAACGAGAGCGTTCGAAGCGTAAGTCGGATCTTCGACCGATGCTCTCGATCCAAGTCGACCAAGTCGCCGAGGCTTGCGATAGAATCTGCGGCGAAATCGGCCGCGGCCGAACGACCGAGCAAATGCATGCCGCTTAGAGGATCTATGCAACCCATTGGACGATGGGCGATAATCCCGTTCGATAGTCCCGTTCTTCCTGCCCTCCTTCCCACCTGCTTTCCCACATCATCTGCTTTCCCACATCAAGGAACCATTCTATGAAACGTCGATACGCAGCCCTGACCATGGCGCTTTGTCTGAGCTCACTTGGAAACTTGTTCGCCAATGACTGGTATCAATGGCGTGGCCCGAACCGTGATGGGATTGCCAAAGAGACCGGCCTGCTGGATCAATGGCCTGAAGAGGGTCCCGCGATCGCTTACAGGACCAAGGGTCTCGGCTCGGGGATGGCAAGCGTCGCGATCCACGCGGGCTTGCTCTATACCATCGGCAACATCGACGGACAGACCACCTTGGAATGCATCAACGCTGGCGACGGGGCCGCGGTTTGGAAGACTCCATTTACGGCCGACAAAGGTGCAGCCAACGGGACTCCGACGATCGATCCAGAGACCGGTTTGGTCTATGCCATGAGCTTCGATGGCGTGATGGTCTGCTGCGATGCCAAGACTGGCAAAGTGGCTTGGAAGAAATCCTTCCCAGGTGAGTTCAGCGGCAAGATGGAGTCGGGTTGGGGCTACAGCGAATCCCCCTTGATCGACGGCGATAATCTCTTGTGCACACCCGGTGCATCGAAAGCGATGGTCGTTGCGCTCAAGAAGAAATCAGGCCAACTGGTTTGGGCAGGCAAAGCTCCCGAGGGCAAACTGCGTGGCAATGACGGTGCGGGTTATTCGTCGATCGTGATTTCCAATGCAGCTGGCCGCAAGCAGTACGTGCAGCTCGTCGGCCACGGGATCGTCAGCTACGATGCCGCCACCGGTGAACTGCTTTGGAACTACGATCGCGTCGCAAACACCACGGCCAACATCCCCACACCGCTCGTAAATGGCAACTACATCTTTTGCTCGACCGGATATGGCGATGGTGGTAGTGCTCTACTGGAAATATCGCTCACAGCTAATAATAAATTCAACGTCAAAGAGGTCTATTACAAGTCCTCCAAAGAACTGCAAAATCATCATGGTGGGATGATCATGATCGGAGACTATGTCTACATGGGACACGGCCACAACAACGGGTTTCCAGCCTGCGTGGAATGGAAGACCGGTAAGGATCTTTGGGACAAAGGCCGAGGAGCAGGCGGCGGTTCTGCAGCGATCATTGCAGCCGACAAGAAGCTCTTTTTCCGCTACCAAGACGGCGTCATGGCCATGATCGACACCGATACGAATGCTTACAAACTCCTAGGCAAGTTCAAACTTGCAACCCACAACGGAGAGAGCTGGCCGCATCCGGTGATCGTCGATGGCAATCTTTACATCCGCGATCAAGACGAGTTGGTGGTCTATAAGATCAGCAAGTAGCCGGGGATCTTTAGCAAGATCCACTACGGGTTGATATCTGAACGATCCCAGGCGTCGACGCACGTAGCGATTGCGATATCGCCAACGACGTTGACGGTCGTGCGGGACATGTCCAGCAGGCGGTCGACCCCCATGATGATCCCGATCCCCTCGGCCGGTACATTGATCGTCTGCAAGACGAGCACTACCAGTGGCAGCGAACCACCAGGCACCCCCGCTGTCCCAATCCCGGCCAAGACGCTCAGCAGCACCACGGTCAATTGCTGCATGTAGTCCAGATTCTGCCCGAAGACTTGTGCCAAAAACAGCACGGTCATCCCCTCATAAAGAGCTGTTCCGTTCTGGTTGGCCGTCGAACCGATCGTCAGTACGAATCGCCCAACCTTGGGATCCACCTGCAGCTTTTCTTCGACCACCCGCAACGAAGTCGGCAACGTCGCATTCGAACTCGATGTTGCAAACGCCGTGAGAATGACTTCGATGATGTCCTTGAAAAACTTTACTGGCGAGCGGCCTGCAATGAACCACACGGCAAGCGAATAGACCACGAACATGTGGATGCCGAGCCCTGCTACGACCGCGACCACATAGCCCGAGAGCGCGACAAAGAACTCCAGTCCAAGGACCGCAG
>CAILTZ010000048.1 GCA_903837255.1 uncultured Pirellula sp.
ATCGACCGGTGAGATGCTCCGCTCGGTCATGGAGCAAGACACTGCACTCTCCCGCTATGTCGCCTCGTACATCAATGCCGGTAAGCTCGCACCAGACCACCTGGTCATGCGGATCGTTTCGCAGAAGGTCAAGAGTCCAGACTGTGCTAACGGTGCACTCTTCGACGGGTTCCCAAGGACGATGGTCCAAGCACAGATGCTCGACGATCTGCTTGCGGAGCTCAAACGGCCATTGGATGTCGTCCTGGAATTAAAAGTACCCGACGAAGTGCTGATCTCGCGGTTGCTCAAGCGGGCCAAGATCGATGGTAGGGCAGACGACAACGATGCGACGATCCGTGAACGCTTGCGGGTATTCCACGACCAAACCGAGCCACTGGTGCAGTACTACTCAGCCCAGGGCAAGTTGCGTTCGGTTGATGGAACGAAACCCGAAGAGGAAGTTTTTGATTCCATCCGCCGGTCCCTCCCTGTGGCGACCTAGCTGTTCTTTTTTGGCTGTGAAAATCGAGCCAGGATCGCTTGGCATTCTGGTGACGATAGCAGTTCAAAAAAGCCCTCGCGTTCGCAGCGCTGACCACTTGCACTTCCCTCCAGCAAACCAAATTCCACGCAGCGCAATATCTGCGATCTGGCTTTCCTCATCGCGTTGTCCTGCGGTTGAATTCCTCTCTGCAATTGCTCGGCCATCCAGGTCTCAGAGGATTTCCATTCCTGCAGATTTGCTTGTTCGGAGAACCTCTCCGTGTTGGCCGATTGTGAGAGCCTTGCAATCCAATTCTTCATCTGGGCGTCGATCGCTTCGGTATCTATCCAGGAGCCATCGGCCAGCCCCCACTGGATCGCTCTAGGAGCATCGATAGGCTCTCCCCCTAACAGCATTGGAATCGCGTTCCTTAAGCCGACCCAACGCATCAGCCGTTGCGTTCCACCCCAACCGGGTGTTAAACCCAGTTTCGATTCGGGCATCCCAAGCGATGTCTCGATGCTGTTGTTAACGATCCGATGTCGGCAGGCCATTGCGAGTTCAAGGCCACCCCCAAGGCACGGACCGCGTATCCATGCGATCGTCAAATTGGGGAGTCGCTCCCAAGCGTCCAAGACATCCTGGCCGTGCTTGAGAAACCCCTGAATCTCAGTATCGCTTTGAATACTGAGGATCCGCTTGAGATCTGCACCAACCACAAACCCTTTGTCCTTGGCGCTGCACATGACAACAGGCCGATGGTCTTGGGTCGAACGCAAAGTGTCGACAACGAGTCGAAGCTCATCGAAAAGTTCCTCGAAAAGGACGTTCAATTTGCGTCCCTGGGCGTCGATCCAAAGCTTGTGCCAACCCTCTGGATTCGTTTCGAGTCGTAGATGCTTGAGTTCCATAGTGCATCAGCGCTGAGAAATAGGGGACCATGGTCGGGGTTCGGGCCCTGTGTAATCGGCAAGTGGTCGGATCAAGCGATTGTCGGCACGTTGTTCGAGGATGTGCGCTGACCAACCGGAGATCCGAGACAGAACAAAGATCGGAGTAAACAGCGGTGTTGGAATCTCCAACGAGCGGTACAAGGACGCGCTGTAAAAATCGACGTTTGGGAACATCCCTTTCTCGCGCCTCATCACTGTTTCGATACGTTCGGAAATCGCATAGAGTTGCTCGTTGCCTGTCGCCTCGCACAACCGTTTGGCCCACGGCTTGATGATGTCCGAGCGAGGGTCTGCGCCTTTGTATACCCGATGCCCAAACCCCATGACCTTCATCTTCTTGCTGAGCATCGTCAGCAGCGACGCTTCTGCGGAATCCGGATCGGTCATCTGATCGAGTAGCTCCATCGCAGCCTCGTTGGCACCACCATGCAAGGGGCCTCGCAACGCGCCGATCCCACCGGTGATTGCAGAATAGAAATCCGATAAGGTCGATGCGATTACCCGCGCTGTAAATGTCGAGGCATTCCATTCGTGTTCGGCATATAGGATCAGCGAGACATCCATGGCACGGGTCTCGATCTCCGTCGGTTTGCGATTTTTCAGGGTCGCCAAAAAATGGGAGGCGATCGAGGGCTCATCGAGATCGAATTCTCGGGGCTTTCCCTCCCGGTGGAAACGGTGCCAATAGGTCAATGCGGTGGGCATGCAAGCCAGCAATCGCTGAGAAACCTTGATCGCATTTTCAAATGCTCCCTCGGGTTCGAGCGTACCGAGCATCGAAGCGACCGTCCTGAGTACATCCATTGGGTGGGCGGTCGACGGAATCCGCTCGAGGGTTTTTCGAAGGGGTTTAGGAATACTTCGGCCAGCGGCGAGTCTATCTTTGAAAGCTTGAAGTTCGATGCTGTTGGGTAATCTGCCCACCAGGAGCAGATACGCGACTTCTTCAAAGGTTCCATGCTCGGCTAAATCCTCGATCGAATATCCAAGGTAAGTAAGTCCGAAGCCGGATTTACCGACCGTGCTAAGCCTAGTCTGTCCGGCGATGATCCCATCGAGTCCGCCGCGACTTTGATTGCTTGCTGATTGCTTCGAGGGCTCTGTGGATGGAGGGGACTGGTGGCTCATGGTTTGGCGGTTCCTGGATTGGTTTTCGCTTCGGCCTGGAGATATCCGAGCAGATCGTACAGTTCATCGCGTGTTTGCATTATGGGTAATGCGGAGGCTTGGGTGCCCTCGTTGCGGATTGTTTCATAGACCTTGCGCGCCGCTTGGTTCATCGCTCGAAATGCCGACAACGGATACAACACCATTCGGACTCCGACCGAGCTCAACTGATTTGCATCCAGCAGCGGGGATTTTCCAAACTCGGTCATGTTGGCAAGAATCGGAACTGGGACCTCTTGAACAAAGGTCCGGTAGTCCTCCAAACCGGTGATGGCTTCTGCAAAGATCATGTCGGCTCCGGCTTCGACGTATTGGTTTGCTCGATGGATTGCAGCCGCAAGGCCTTCGACGGCCACCGCATCGGTGCGGGCCATGATGACAAAATCCGGATCCAGGCGGGCTTGGCAAGCTGCCCGGAGGCGAGCTTGCATCTCCTCGCAAGGGACGACCTGCTTGCCAGGCCTATGGCCGCAGCGTTTGGCCGAGATTTGGTCTTCCATGTGCACCGCTGCGACACCGACACGATGCATTTCGCGGACGGTTCGTTCGATCGTCCCTTCTGTCCCCCAACCGGTGTCGATGTCGACCAGCAATGGTAGTTGGCAGATGTAAGTGATCCGTCGAGCATCCTCGAGCACATCTTCTAGGTGTGTTACGCCCAGGTCCGGCAGGCCGTGCGACGCGTTGGCTACCCCGGCCCCTGATAGATAGATCGCTTTAAAGCCTGCTTGATGGGCCAGGAGTGCCGAGATCGGGTTGATCGTACCGGCGATCTGAAGCGGGGTCTCCAACTCCAAGGCTTGGCGAAATCTCCGCCCTGCCGAAACGACGCTGGCGAATGATTGTCCGGGGGGTACGAGAGGGGATTTCATGGTCTGGTGTCCGGGGCCTGGAAATCAAAACATACCAGATACTCTGGGGATTCTCTGGTATCGCAGCGCCACAATCAAGCATACATGATCGCTCCCCAACGCTCCGGGCAATAGGGTAGAATAAGAAAAACATGTAGAAAGATGGTTCTCTAACAAGAGCGTCCTTTTCCATCAAAAAACTAGTTTTTTCAAATAGGCGGACCATGCACAGCCTTTCGACCCCGAGCCATGACCAGCTCGATCCTCTCCTGGACGAACTGTCGACCTACGTTTCTCATCCACCGGAATTTTCGCAGGAAGCGTATACGACGGCCACAGATTGCCTGATGGACGGACTTGGCTGCGGTCTATTGGCGCTGAGTTTCCCGGCGTGTGTGCGGATGATGGGTGCGGTCGTGCCCGGTGCAGTGCTTGCCAACGGGGCACGCGTGCCTGGCACTCCCTGGCAGTTTGACCCGGTCCAATCTGCCTTCAACATCGGCTGCATGATTCGCTGGCTCGACTACAACGACACATGGCTAGCGGCCGAATGGGGACACCCGTCGGATAACTTCGGTGCGATTCTGGCTTTGGCCGATTACCTGGATCGAAACCCGAACAATCCCTGGACTCCGGGCAAGCTATGGCGGATGCAGGATGTGCTCCAAGCAGCGATCATCGCCTATGAGATCCAAGGTGGCATTGCACTTGCCAATAGCTTCAACCGCCAGGGGTTTGACCACGTGCTTTTGGTCCGCGTCGCATCCACTGCGGTGGCATGTAACATGCTCGGTGGCAATCAAAGTCAGATTGCCGATTCGCTCAGCCATGCTTGGTTGGATGGTGGAGCTTTGCGAACCTACAGGCATGCGCCCAACACGGGCTCAAGAAAGAGTTGGGCGGCGGGAGATGCCACCCGACGCGCGGTGCAGCTTGCCCTTTGGACCATGACCGGCGAGATGGGCTACCGCAGTGCGATGACCGCCAAGCGTTGGGGATTTCACGATGTGATGATGGGTGGCAAAGAGATCAAACTCATTCAGCCCCTGGGTTGTTACACGATGGAAAATATCTTGTTCAAGGTCTCGTTTCCCGCTGAGTTCCACGCCCAAACCGCGGCCGAGGCCGCGATTGCACTTTGTCCCTCGGTCCGAAACAAGCTCGATGCGATTCGTCAGATACGGATCCACACGCACGAGTCTGCGATTCGGATCATCGACAAGAAGGGGCCTTTGAACAACCCCGCTGATCGCGACCACTGCATCCAATACATCGTCGCCGTATCGCTCCTATTCGGAGGACTTACCGCGGACCATTACGAGGACCAGGCTGCGAGCGATCCTCGGATCGATGCCCTGCGAGATAAGATGCAGGTGATCGAGGATACGCGTTATTCAGAGGATTATTTGGCGCCTGATTCTCGTTCGATCGCTAACCGCCTGGAGATCGAATTTAATGACGGATCGCCAACACTGAGCATGGAAGTGATGTACCCGATCGGACATCGACGCCGCAGAGCCCAAGCCCGTCGACTGCTGCAGGAAAAATTCCAGGCCAATGCAGCCCAGGCGATCGACGACAAGGTTTCTGCCAAGCTGCTGCAGTGGTGGCAAGATCCCGTCGCGTTTCGTGAGCTCCGCGTTTCTCATTGGCTCGATGCATTGGCAACTCAGACTGATCCAAAAAAGGGATAATCTATGACAACGCTTCGCGAAATTGCACAAGCGATCCTAGAACAGGAAAAAGGACTGCTGCAGGGTGGTGGCAAGTCCGGGTGGGATCGGCAACGAAAACTGGGTCGGTTGCCGGTTCGAGAAAGGCTCTCGGGGTTGCTCGATCCAAAGCGTCCTTTCTTGGAATTGGGCCTCTGGGCCGCTTACGGAATGTATCCCGAATGGGGAGAGGTTCCGGCCGCAGGAGTTATCACCGGTCTGGGGTTCATCGAAGGTCGTCCGTGCATGATCGCGGCCAACGACGCGACGGTCAAAGCCGGTGCGATGTTTCCGCAATCGGTCAAGAAACTCATCCGAGCCCAGAAGATCGCTTACCGTTTGAAGCTGCCGATCGTCTATCTGGTCGATTCGGCTGGCGTGTTCTTGCCCTTGCAAGACGAGATATTTCCAGACGAAGACGACTTCGGGCGGATCTTCCGCAACAACTCGATTCTTTCGGCCGAAGGCATCCCTCAGATTGCCGCGGTGATGGGCAACTGCATCGCCGGTGGAGCTTATCTGCCCGTTCTGTGCGATAAGATTCTCATGACCCAAGGAAGCCAATTGTGCTTGGCAGGCCCTGCGCTGGTCAAGGCGGCGATTGGGCAATCCGTCGATCCGGAGGAGCTCGGTGGAGCCTCGATGCATGCTCAGATTAGCGGCACGGTGGATTTCCATGAGCCCGATGATCCGGCATGCTTGGCTCGCATCCGATCCCTGGTCGCTCTGATGCCTAGCGTTCAAGGGGCGACCTCCGGACGGCCCCCTAGCCGATCGGCCGACGACCTTTACAGCATCGTTCCGGGCGATGGACGAGGCGAATACGACGTGCGAGATTTGCTCTCTTGCATTGTCGATGCCGAATCATTCCAGGAGTTTAAAAAGGACTTTGGCAAGACCGTTGTCACGGGCTATTCCAAGATCGATGGTTATCCGATTGGGATCGTCGCCAATCAGCGACAGCGGACCAAAACGGCTCAAAAAGAGATCCAGATCGGCGGGGTCCTCTACGGCGATGCGGCCGAAAAAGCCGCACGCTTTGTCCTCGATTGCGAACAGAACAGAGTGCCTCTGTTGTTCATCCAGGATGTCCAAGGGTTCATGGTGGGCAAGCAGGCCGAGCAATCCGGGATTATCCAATCCGGTGCCCAACTGGTCCGAGCCATGAGCATTGCAACGGTACCAAAATTCACTGTGGTCGTTGGCAGTTCCTATGGAGCAGGCAACTACGCGATGTGCGGAC
>CAILTZ010000049.1 GCA_903837255.1 uncultured Pirellula sp.
ACGATGGTGGCCTTGTGGGTCGTCTTGTCCAAGACGATCACCGACATGGTGATAAATCGATCTGCATCAAGCGCGGTGATACGATCGTTGAGTTGGGCCATGGCTTTGCGAGGATCATGGATCGACGCAAATGCAAACCTAGCTTCTGCAGAGAGCTTTGCCATGAACATTGCGGCGGCTACCCCGTGGCCGACAACGTCGGCTAGGGCAATCACGAGCCGGTTGTTATCCAGTTCTAAATAATCGAAATAATCACCGCCGATTTGCTGGGCGGGATTGTAGTACTGATAGAACGACAAGCCATTGCAGGCAGGCGATGTCTTCGGTAGGAACGCAAGCTGCACTTGGCTTGCCAACTGCAAGTCCTGTTCGACGAGTTTCTGGGCGACCATGTTCTCGTGCAGCTGTGCATTCTCGATCGCAATTCCAGCTTGGTTGGCAACTCCGATGAGAATCTCCAGGTCCTTGGACTCAAAACCACCCTTGGTCTGAGTCGAATCGATTTGGATGACCCCGAGCGGCTCGTTCTCAAAATTCAGTAGAGGAGCAACAATCATCGACTTGATTTTAAAGTCTGCGACGCTTTCGCTCATGCTGAAGTCTCCACTTGCGTCGAGCGATATGATCGCCTGCTTGGTCTTCATCACCTCGCGAAGAACCGTTTTGGAGAGCCGAACTTGATCCTCCTGGTCCGGATTTCGGGTCTTGACCCAACGTGGTACCAAACTTCCGGAGCTGTCTTTGAGGACGATAAAACCACGGTCGGCTTGGAGGAAAATTCGGAAAAGAGAATCGAGGACCTTGGGGAGAACCTCCTCGATCCCGATGGTTTTCCCGAGATTCCGCATGATCTCTAGGAGGGCCGCTAGCCTGGCCTCGGCGCTGGCCGAAATCTGAACTCCATATTCGCTACCCCGCACATCCATCCGCGCCGTAACGCTAGGACCTGTACTGCTATCTTCCTGCTCATCATCATCGATCAAAACTCCCAGAGCCGGGCTCTTCGAAGATCCGAACTCTCCCCTGATCGAACTCTGCTCCTGGGCATCCCCAAAGGACATCTCGATATCGCAGATGCGGACCATATCGCCGTCCTGCAATTGCGTCGGGCCATTGATCAGCTTGTCGTTGACATACGTCCCGTTTCGGCTCCCAAGATCCTCGCAAGCATACCCGCCGTTACGGGCAAACAAACGCGCATGCTGTCGTGAGACTACCGCCCCGCTCTCCAATACAATATCGCATTCCGGATGACGTCCGATGACATACTGCGATTTGGTGAGAACCTCCCGGCGTCCCATGGCCGGACCACTGTTGATTTCGATGTAGCTCATACGTCTTCCAAACAAGGCCCAACGGGCATTTCCACAACCTGGAGTTTTAAAAAGTTCGGGGCACAAGGCAGGATAGCTCTGTATCCATAAGGATAACTATTTCCTCCTCTCCCCGGGAGTGAGAATCGCAGAAACCCCACCCATTAGATGTCAAAAGATGGCGAGGTTCCTAGGGACCCTCTACGGAGCTTGTTCGATCGATGCGTACATGCTGCCCTTGGACTTCATGCTCATCGGGTCGGCTCCATAAGCCTTGATCTGATCCCTCTTTAGTTCAGCCAGTTCCATGGTCGTCGTCAAACAGATCGCTCGACCGGTCTTGTCAACCTGCTCGGCAAGCTTGCGACCCGCTGTATCTGTCATGTGAAACAGCTCCTTCATCATTCGGATGACGTAGTCGTAGGTGTGTTCAGGGTCATCCCAAAGAATCACATGGTACCTAGGCTGACGCTTTGGCTTTTTGTCTGGTCGCTTTTCCTGTGTTACTTCCTCAACCACTGCCGAGGCGCTTGCGTTGGACATAGTCTTTGTTTCCTCGTCTGTATCCTACGTAGAGAACTTTTCGCGCGGCGAGTTCCCGAAAATCTCGCACGCGAGCCTATGATTCGCTATAGTGTACCAAAATTTCAAGAGTTTTTTAAAAATGAGTTTGTTTTCTCAGGAATTGCCATGTCGAATTTTTCCCAACTAGATGCCTACTTAGCCGACCACCAAAACGCTCACTTGGAAATGCTCTTTGAACTCCTAAGAATTCCAAGCGTTTCTGCGGACAGTACCAAAAAGTCCGAGATGGATCGGGCCGCTAGTTGGGTGGCTGACAAGTTCCGGTCGGCTGGCCTAAAAACCGAGCTCATCCCAGGCGATGGACCTGCGTTGGTCTACGCCGAAACCGAGCCCGTTGCCGGAGCCCCTGTGGTCCTGGTCTATGGTCATTACGATGTCCAACCCGCCGACCCTCTGGAACTTTGGAAAACCCCTCCGTTCGAGCCGGCCCTTCGTGATGGCAATATCTACGCCCGAGGCTCGACGGATGACAAAGGCCAAATGCTCACCCACGTCCTAAGCCTTCTGGCCTGGAAAGCATGCGGGATGAAGTTGCCTCTACAAGTCAAATTCCTGATCGAGGGCCAAGAGGAACAAGGGAGCGAAGTGCTCGAGGCCAAACTACCTGAGATCGCCAAAAAGCTCGCATGCGATGTGATCGTTATCAGCGACTCGTCTCAATACGCCAAAGGGCAACCGGCCATCACCTACGGTCTCCGCGGAATCGCTTACTTTGAACTCCGCGTCCACGGGCCAAAAATGGACCTGCACTCGGGCTCCTTTGGGGGGGCTGTCACCAACCCCGGCCTTGCCCTGGCTCGCATCCTCACAGACATCAAAACCCCCGACGGCAGGATTCAACTCCCAGGCTTCTATGACTCAGTGGTCGATCTGGAAGCCTCCGAGCGGAGCATGTGGCAATCCTTGGGGTTCTCCGATGCAAAGTTCGCCGAGCAACTCGGTGTCGATGCGCTGACGGGCGAAACCGGATACTCAACCCTCGAACGCCGATGGGCTCGACCCACGTTCGATGTTCACGGACTATTAGGTGGCTATCAAGGCGAAGGTGGAAAGACGGTCATACCCTCCTGGACCGGCGCAAAGATCACTAGTCGCAAACCACCCTCTGGACCGCGCATCCAGTGCCAGCTCCATGTTGCCGGTCCCTTTGAACAGATCG
>CAILTZ010000050.1 GCA_903837255.1 uncultured Pirellula sp.
CATCCAAAAACAACAACTGCGGCTTGTGTATCAACGCCGCAGCCAGAGACAGCTTCTTTCGCATCCCATGCGAAAAGTCGATCGCTACCTTCTTGGGGTCATCCTCTAGGTCCAAAACGTTCAATAGTTCCGTCGACCGCTGACGGATCGTATCACGCGGTAATCCATGAACTCGGCCCACGAACGTCAGATACTCCATGGCCGATAAATGATCGAAAAGTGCTAGGTTCTCCGGGATCACTCCAATCAAACGCTTGACCTCTAAACTCTGCCTCGGGTCGAGCATGTTTCTACCCAAGACTTCGACCCTGCCCGAAGAGGGCTGCAAAAGACCTGTGAGCATCTTGATCGTCGTCGATTTCCCAGCCCCATTAGGACCCAGGAATCCGTAGAAGCTACCCGACAAGACATCCAAATCGACCTGATCAACAGCCGTCTTCCCAGAGAAGTTTCGACAAAGTTTTTCAGTGCGTATCGCCGCTGCCATGTATCCCCCACAAGTCTTTACCGATGGACACAGTGAATCTGCCCCGCTTGCAATCGCTAACGGATCCAGGATTCCGATTGCTCTCGAATGACCTTCAACCAGTCGACCGCTGTGTGAGGCAAATCATGCGCATGAGTATATCCAAAATACTCCATGATCGCTTCGTCATGATAAACAACAACCGACAAGGCGATCAGCAAGATGTAGGTCGCCGCATTGGCTAGACGCGATTCACCAAAGAATTTCAACGCGGTCCCAAACGAATGCTTGAACACGTACTTGCCCCGCCGATACTCGATCGACCAAAGCTCGTCGAGCAAGATATGGGACATAAAGCCTACGAAAACCGCCACGGTCTTGAAAAGACGCGGATGGATGCTCTCCGAAGCCGATACCAAAAAGACAAAGAGGGCCGCAATAAATGCCGCCGGCAAACTGTGCCACATCCCGCGATGGACCGTGTACCGACGGAACAATTCGGCAATCCCAAACCGCAAGAAAAAATAGATCACGCCGGTAACCACCAGCATCATCTCGTGCGATAACCCTACGCGCTCGAACCGATCAAGCATGAGCATCGGCACAAACGCCGCCGCAAATGCCACCGCCTCACGTAGCGGGATCCCCGAGTCGCTGTCCAAGTCAGGTAGCATCCCACTGACCGAACAAAGCCCACCAGCAATCAAACAACTCTCCCACGACATCCCCGATTGATACCCACCCATCCCCAGCAGTACGCCAGCCATGGTGCTAACCGTGATGTGTGTTTTGAAATCAGCCATAATAATTGCTACATCCCTCCCAATTGAATTAGCATTTTCCCAGACTCCTGACAAGACTGTTCGCTAACCAAGCCCCCCTGGAAAAACACGCGGATTTGCTAGCTATGATGAAATGCCAGCAATAACTGGTCTGTTGTTGACCAGCAAAGACTGCTACAAAATCGTCCGGAAACAAACTGAGCTTTTGAAGAATGGTCCCAAGCAACGGTCCTTTCGCAATGCAGACTTATGACATCATCATGCTGATCATCCTGGCCTCGGCCGCGATCTTCGGCGCGATCAAGGGTTTTGCCTGGCAGGTCGCTTCCTTGGCGTCGATCTTCGTCAGCTACATCGTCGCTGGGCACTTTCGCTACGATGTGGCCAAGCATATCAATGCCCAACCACCCTGGAACGTCTTCCTGGCAATGCTGCTGCTGTATTTTGGAACAAGCCTAGCGATCTGGCTGGTGTTCCGAATGATCAGCTCATCGATCGATAAAATCCGACTCAAGGAATTCGATCGCCAACTCGGTGCCGGCCTCGGTCTCCTCAAAGGCGCCGCGCTTTGCTGCATCGTCACCATGTTCGCCATGACACTCCTGGGCCCGAACCAAAAGACTCTCATCGCCCGATCCCGAAGCGGACAGTACATCGCCCAAGCTCTCGCGCATGCCGGATCGCTCATGCCCGCGGAGGTTAAAGAGGTCATCGGACCCTACATCGTCAACGTCGAACGACAGCTTGAACAAGGCCGTGCACCCGAGGGATTCCCAATGCCCGTCGATGTCCAAGGTGCAAACGGTACAAGCTTTGGCAACGACCTGATGCGCGGTATCGGTCTGGAAGGTGGAAATGGCCAAAATGGCAACGGCCAAGCCCCGTCCGCAGGCGGAATTCTCGAAAGATTCTTAGGTACCAGTCCCAGGTCTGCTCCGGCTCCACAAAGTGCGCCACAAAGTGGTGCTCAGAGTGGCACTAAGAATTTCCCTAGAAACAATTATCCTCCAGCGACAGGCACTCCGGGTGGGCAATTGCCACCACCAGGGGGTACCAACACGTGGTACGGCAACGATATCCTCCCCTCAGCACCTCTTCCTGGCTCGCCGCAACCGATCCCCAACCAA
Organism: uncultured Pirellula sp.; assembly: GCA_903837255.1. Classification (GTDB taxonomy): domain Bacteria; phylum Planctomycetota; class Planctomycetia; order Pirellulales; family Pirellulaceae; genus JBKCUI01. The sequence goes on from CAILTZ010000050.1 coordinate 2,376, forward strand.
CCTACTCCCAGCGGTATCCCAGTTTTACCTCCGCTCCCTTTCTAAAAACAATCGAGCCTCGATTTCCAGCTATTCTCTAGCCACCTATCGCCTGTCGCCGTAGCCACCTGTCGCCAGACGGTGGAGGCTTTACTCGCGCCGCACCACCGCTTGGCAGCCGATGGCTACGACTTGGCAACGCAAAGCCCACGTAACGATGGCCAAGAAAACAAAGCTTCTGGACAAGTCGCTTGAACAAACTATTATCAAGCGATCACTAGGCAGCTGCTAAGATGCCCGTCGAGGAAAATCCCCCCGCACCGCTTACTCCAGGAGTCCCTCCTTATGCTTAAACGACTCAGCATGCGTTTTGGTCTGATCGCTCTGTGCACCCTAGTGTCGAGCCCCTGGAGTTATGGCGACGAGCGCGAGGAACTCAAGCTACGGATTGTCGAGCTCAAGAAACACGCAGCTCAGTTGATGGAAGAAGGGCGCAAAGACAAGGCCGAAGGCTTGATCCGCGAGCAGCAGGAACTCATGGAGAAGCTCGCTCGCATGAACTCCGAAGGCGCATCGAAAGGCACGTCGAAAGGCCCATCGAAAGGGCACGGGCCAAGTCCAGAGCAGATGGAGAAATTCGCTAGGGCCATGCAGCAGGTTCAGCATCTGCGGATCGCTTCTGAGCATCTCAAACTAGCCGGCATGCATGACATGGCGATGGATCTAATGCGGCGAGCCGAGGACATCGAGCAAGATTTGAGGAACGCCAAAGAGAAGATGGCAGAGCAAATGCGTGGTCCCAAGGATCAGCCACAACGCGATCAGCCACAACGCGAGCGACCTCAGCGAGACCAACAGCGCAGAGATCGGCCCGAGCGAATAAGACCAGAGGGGAGAGGCCCGGAAGCCCGCTTCATTGGCCCAGATGCTCGCTTCATTGGCCCAGATGCTCGCTTCAATGCCATCGAGCAGCAGCTCGAACAACTTCGCAACGAGAATCGGGAACTCCGCAAGATGGTCGAAAGGATCGCTCAAGAACTCCGCAAAGACCGCGATTGATTTCGTCGATTCTGGTTCCCCAACCGTAGCCACCTGTCGCCGATAGGGGTAGGGAAGTCCGGTTGAGCCGGACTCCCCTCCCTCCGAACCGTACGGGCGGTTTTCCCGCATACGGCTCTCCGGTCAGTAGTGTCCCTGATGGGATTGTCCGAAACGATTGTGGGCCTCCCGCAGACTAAAGAGACCCGCTTTCGCAAAGTAATCATTTGGCCAACGCTCATGACGCGGTAAACGTAATGGGTTGTTCCGATGACGTCGGAGTAGCAATCGCCGTAGGCGACTGCGTATCTTCGAGTCCAGATCCGCGAAGATGGTCCAGCGACAGTGGCGAAAGTAATAGAACCAACCTCGGAGAACCGCAGTCAATTCCATACAAATCGTCTCTATCGAACCTGATCGAGCGCGTGACGTCAATTTGACGAGTCTCGCCTTGAGCTTCGCAAGGCTCTCGCGACGAGGATAGATCTTTTCCCCGCGAAACGAGTAGCCCAAGAATGCGAAGCTTTCGGTGCGACTGTCAACGATCTTCGTCTTCGTCGGATGCAGTGTTAGGCCTGCCGCCTCGACCCAATCGCGTATCATTGCCAGTGCCGATACTGCTTCCGATTCACTGCGACAGAGCACGACGAAGTCGTCGGCATAGCGCACCATCTCGAAACCTCGATCAGCCATCTTTCGGAATCGTGTCGAAGTAACCTTTCAAATCCGCGTCCACCACATAAACGTAGCC
>CAILTZ010000051.1 GCA_903837255.1 uncultured Pirellula sp.
CCTCGCAAAACATTGAACAATTGAGGCAATTCATCGAGCGAAGTACGACGCAGAAGCCGTCCGACCGGGGTGACTCTCGGATCGTTCTTGGTGGCTTGCTTGACCTGTGCTCCATCGTCCATGGTGGTCATCGTCCGGAACTTCCAAACCAAGATCTCTTGGCCGTCCAAGCCGTATCGGCGTTGCCGAAATAGAATCGGGCCTTTGGAGGTCAGTTTGATTGCAACTGCCGACAGCAGCATGATCGGTGCCGAGAGCATCAGTCCAATCGAACTTAGAACCACGTCCACGACCCGTTTCAGGCATCCGTCGATTCCGTAAATCGGAGTTTCAAAGATGCTCACAACGGTATGACCACCGACGAATCCCCAGCGCGAGTAGAGGTAATCAAAGGCATCGAGATTAGGGACCAAGTAGACCGAAGCGGTTGTATCGGCCAATCGGTCGATCCATCCGCGAAGGACTTGATCCATATGGATCGGAACGGCGAGGAAGACAGTATCTATTTTTTTCCGTTCGATCGCTACCAAGAGGGCTTCGAAATCCTGAGCCGTTGCACTTGGGTTTTCATCGTAAATCCCAACGATTTTGAGTCCTAAGTCACGGTCCAGCGAGGCAGCATCTGCCAGTTGTCTCCCCAAATCGTTGTTCCCTAAGATCGCACATTTTCGCGAAGACCAACCCCGTTCGCTCATCCAAACGAACAATCCGCGCGAAAGCATATGAAACAGCAAAATAAACAGTAGCGCGATCAAAAACCACAGCACAAGGTGGCTGCTACTGAGCGGTTCGCCGAGTGGTTGGAGGAAAAAGCCAGCGAATACGGAAAAAACGAAGCCTGCAAGCCAAGAGCCGCTTATCAACAAGATGTCGTAGTCTGCGGGCCGATGATGGCTGGTGTGGAAAATACCTAAGAACTCTCCGGCGAGGATGAATCCCAATGCTGCCAGAAAAACCGTCTGAAGGGGCGGAAACGACAGCGGAGATAACTGCCAGAAGACTACTCCGACGTAGCAAACACCGATGATTATGAAATCCAATGCGATTTGCATCGCTGGAAATGCTGACCGAACTGGCCTAGTCGTCGGCGAAATCATGTTGCCTTCAAAAATCGCGCTGCTGCCAAAGAAGTCCCAGAATCCATTCCAGATGGATTATCGGGCAAGTCCGCGCGCAGATTCCCCTAACCTTCAGGTGCCGGTGCGATCGGTCTGATTGCTGCGATCGGTCTGATCGGTCTGATCAGTCTGATCGGTCGGATCGGTCGGATCAGTCGGATCAGTCAGATCAGTCGGATCAGTCGGATCAGTCGGATTGCTAGCCGAAAACTTTCGACTCGATGAGTCGATCGGCCCCTTGGGATACCAGCTTTTCCGTGGCGTACCTGGCAAGTGCTTCAGGGGTATTGTCTTCGAGTGAGGTGGCATTGAGGTCGATCGCATGCTGCACGATTGTCGAGATCATGACCGATCCATCGACCGAAAAGACCTTGGCCCTCAAAACCAGACGAGCCTCTTGAATCGTCGCATGTGCTGCGACTGGAGCCAAGCACCCGGCCTTGAGCAATCTCAAGACTTCGCGCTCCGAGCGCACACAAGTTTCGGTGACGGGATCATTGAGGACTCGCAGCGCTTGCTGGGACTGTGAATCCTCGGAGCGGGTCTCAAGTCCCAGAGCGCCTTGGCCAACGGCTGGCAGCATGGTCTCTAGTCCCAGTTTAGTGGAAAAGCTCTGGGCTAGACCCAAGCGGGACAAACCGGCGGTTGCGAGCACGATTGCCGAGTATTCCCCTTTTGCGAGTTTGCTCAATCGGGTGTCTACATTGCCACGAATATCGCGAATTTCCAGGTCCGAGCGCAGATGCATCAGTTGCGCTCGGCGACGCGGAGAGCCTGTCCCGACCACGCAACCCGTGGGCAGTTCGCCGATCGACCGGTATTGATCGGACACCAAACAATCCCGAGGATCCTCACGCGATGGAACCGCAGCCAATTGCAAGCCTTCGATGGGCTGCGTGGGCAAATCCTTTAAGCTGTGCACCGCAACGTCGCAACGACCATTGAGCAGCGCGTTCTGAATTTCCTTGGTGAACAGACCGACTCCGCCCCCTTGGCCCAAGGGGGTTACGGTAGTATCCCCGGTCGTGGTGATTTTCACCAGCTCGACCTCATGGCCGGCTATTCGCAACTCTTGGGCGACGAAATTGGCTTGCCAGAGTGCCAGGGCGCTGTGACGGGTACCGATCCTGATATGCATGGTTCGTTTCAAAAGACCTGCCGAGCTTGGGAATTCCTGGTAAGATAGTGCATTCTTCGCACCCTCGGGCTGACAGTTTCTCAGAGTATTTCTAATTCCGCAATGGACGATCCCGCACAGAGCCTTACCGGTCTTGATCTCCCCACGATCATTCTAGCCAGCGTGGTGTTAGGCGTGCTGGCCGTCGCCTCGATTGTGGCACGAAATCTCAGCAGCCATCCTACGCCATCGATCAACCCGGCCCTTGTGCAGCGATTTGTGCAGCGTCTTTGGGCTTGGTGGCTGATGTTTGCAATCTTGATTTCGGGGATGTTTCTCCACCGAGTTGGGACCATCATTCTTTTTGGATTGGTCTCTTTTTGGGCGTTTCGTGAATTCATCACCATGACTCCAACACGGCGAGGGGATCATCGTGCCCTTTTCTGGAGTCTGGTGGTCTTTACCCCACTGCAGTACCTGCTGATTGGGCTTTCCCAGTCGGGGCTGAGTTTCTGGGGGCACAAGATCGATTTCTATGAAATTTATAGCGTCATGATTCCGGTCTACGCATCGCTATTTATTCCGGCTCGGATTGCAATTGCTGGCGACCACAAACGATTTTTGGAACGCTCGGCCCAAATCCAAGCCGGTTTGCTCATCTGTGTCTATTGTCTTTCGCATGCCCCTGCGCTCCTGGATTTAGACCTCCATCGATCCGACGGAACCCGTTGGGAAGGCTCCCGGTCAGGTCTTTTGTTCTTTTTTGTGCTGATCACTCAGCTCTCGGACGTTCTCCAATGGATATGGAGTTACCTGCGCCGCAGTTTCG
>CAILTZ010000052.1 GCA_903837255.1 uncultured Pirellula sp.
AGATCAAGGGTTTTGCGATCACGCTGATTATCGGATTGGCGATCAGCATGTTCACCGCGGTTTTCTTTGCTCACAATTTGTTCGAGATCGCCGAGCGATGGGGATTCGCTCAATTGAAGATGGCCGATTGGGTGAACTCGGCCAAGCGATCCTTGGTCGGTGCTGGAGATATCGATTTTCTAAGCTATAGAAATATCGCTTACTTGATCTCCGGTGCATTGATCGCTGTCGGATTGCTCGCGACCTTCCTCCGGGGCCGCGAGTTCCTCGACATTGACTTCAACGGTGGAACGTCGGTCGTCTTTTCGTTGGATAAGACAATGGAGCCGGATCGCGTACGAGAAATCGCCCAGAAGGCCTTTGCCACGGATGAAGCAGGCCTACCCATTCAAACGACCCTAACCAACGTCGAGATGAGCGATTTCCAGAAGAACTCGGTTTACAAGTTGGACGTCTCGCTCAAGGACGAAGACCAGGTGCGAGACCGCCTGCTCAAGGGGTTCAATGGTGACACTGGGCCCAAGTTGGTCACTTACGACATGAAGTCACAAATTGTTGGCAAGAGTCGATCGAGTTTGCGTTCAGACAAGCGTCCTTTGTTGGTGTCTTATCAAGATCCTGACGCACAAGTGCCTAGCACTCAAGAACCTACCACGCAGGCTCCTGCTACGGCGGAAACTCCTGCAACGGCTGCTGGTCAAGTGCCAGCGGTTTCGGCACCTGCCGAGCCGACCCAGCCGAGTCTTGCTCCGCAGTTTGCAACGACCGCAAAACTATCGTTCTTGGATACGTTGGGTTCGACATCGGCTCGGCTGAATGCTTCTCAGGTTATCGAAGCCTTGGTGGCTGCATCCCAAGCTGCCGGTCGCAACTTAGTGGACTCCCAAGTCGAGCTTGATCCAGTCTCCGCCAGCAATTGGACGAGGACCTCAGAGTTGGGATTCTCGGAATGGAACATAAAACTGCCGTACGATGAAGCCACAACCCTTATGGTCTTGGATCGTATGCGAGATGCGATTCAGACCAAGCCTGTTTTCCAGTCGTTTAGCAAGATCGAAGGTCGGGTGGCGGGTGAAATGCAGCAGAAGGCCATCCTCGGATTGCTGTTGAGTCTGGTCTTTATCACGATCTACATTTGGTTCCGATTTAATAAGGTCTCTTACGGTGTGGCTGCGGTGATTGCATTGGTTCACGACGTGCTCATCACCGTCGGGCTTTTGGCGATTAGCCACTGGCTGTTCAAGCCGTTTGGATTCCTTCTGTTGGATGACTTTAAGATTTCGTTGACGATCGTGGCTGCGATTTTGACGATCATCGGGTATTCGCTCAACGATACGATCGTGGTTTTCGACCGGATCCGAGAGGTCAAGGGCAAGAGCCCGAATCTAACCGAGAAGATGATCAACGCCTCGGTGACCCAGACGCTGAGCCGTACATTGCTAACCTCTTCGACCACGATCATCGCGATTCTATTGATGTACATTTGGGGTGGTGAAGGAATCCACGGTTTTGCCTTCTGTCTATTGGTCGGGATCGTTGTCGGTACCTATAGCTCGATCTTTGTCGCAGCTCCTATCCTGCTTTGGCTTTCCCAGAGAGAGCAAGCCGCTCGTGCCGCTTCGAAAGTTACTTCATAATGCACGCATATCGCACGCATTCTTGTGGACAGTTGCGGTCGGCCCATGTTGGATCGACCGTGAAACTTTCGGGTTGGGTGTATCGCAAGAGGGATCATGGCAACCTGCTATTTGTGGACCTTCGAGATCACTACGGAATCACGCAAGTGGTCGTTGACCGGGACAGTCAAGCCTTCAAGCTCGTCGAGGGAATCAAGCTCGAGTCGGTCATTTGCATCGAGGGATCGGTCTCTGGGCGGGGGGCAGATCGGGTCAATGCGGAGATTCCGACCGGAGAGATTGAGGTCAAGGCATCGAGCGTAGCATTGCTTTCTGAGGCCACTGAGGTCCCGTTTCCGATATTTGGGAATACCGAGTACCCAGAGGATATCCGCTTGAAGAATCGATTTCTGGATCTTCGTCGCGAGAAGCTCCATGCGAATATCGTTTTGCGTAGCCAAGTCATAG
>CAILTZ010000053.1 GCA_903837255.1 uncultured Pirellula sp.
GAGTGACACGTCTGGTCACGACCAAGCTATTTTCGGTCGATTTTTCTCGCCGCAAACCCCGTTTTTCGAAGCCCTAATCGCGCATTTGCAGCATTTTTGTGACCTGCTCGTCGAGTTCTTCAAGGCTTCCGCTGTTGGATATCACGTGCGTGGCTCTGGATCTTTTTCGATCGACGCTCCACTGCGATGCCTCCCGGGCAAGAAAGTGCTCGCGTGTCCAACCTCGCACAAGGACGCGTTGCAAACGGATGTCTTGTGGGGCATCGACAAACCACACTGCATCACATGACTTGTCCCAACCGGACTCGAGTAGCAATGGAACATCTAGAACGATCCATCGCACGGTGGCTGACCGAAGGGCTTCGTCGAGCTGCTGTCGGATCCCAGCGCGGATAGGTGGGTGGGTGATCGCTTCGAGGGCCCGGCGTCTTTGAATCGCTTGGGGGGTGTCGCCAAAGACCAATTCCGCGACTCGCTTACGATCCACCGACTTGGTTTCTTGCGATAGTACCGATTGGCCGAACTGTCGGACCAGAAGCGTTTGGACCGCGTGGTCTTCGAGGACTTGATGGCCGATTCGATCGGCATCGATAACGAGAGCTCCATGGGACGCGAGGATCTCGGTCACCTGGCTTTTGCCACTGGCGATCCCGCCTGTGATACCGAGTACCAAAGGGCGTTTCATATCGGCTCGCATTCGGCCCAGTTGTTTCCGACCTTCACATCAACTTGAACAGGGACCGTCAAAGGCATCACCGTCGACATTTCGCTCCTGACCAGGTCCGCGACCGAATCGAGGGCATCGGGGGCGACTTCAAAGACCAGTTCGTCGTGGATTTGCAGGAGCATATTCGCTTGTAGATTGGAGTCTCTGAGTCGGCGATCCAGGGAGATCATCGCCAGTTTGATCATGTCGGCTGCCGTTCCCTGAATGACCGTGTTGATCGCCATCCGCTCGGGCTCAAGTAGTTGTTTCTTTTTGTTTTCATCGAGTGTTCGGAAATCGCGGATCCCCTTGAGGATGCGCTTGCGACCCGAAAGGGTGGTGACATAGCCTTTGTTTCGGCATTCGATCAGTGTTTCGGCGATGAACTCGCGTACCTTGGGGTACTTGGCAAAGTACTGATCGATGAACTCGCCAGCTTCGCCCCGGGAGATCCCGAGTGCTTTTGCAAGACCGAAGGGGCTTTGTCCGTATAGGATCCCGAAACTCACTGCTTTGGCGCTTCGTCGCATACTCGAGGTGACTTGATCGATCGGGACTCCGTGGACCTCAGCTGCGACCGCCGCATGGATATCGATGTTTTTCTCAAAGGCATCGCAGAGGTTGGCATCAGCGCAGCAGTGGGCCAAGACTCGAAGTTCGATTTGCGAGTAATCGGCCGTCATGAATTTCCAACCGGGGATTCCTGGAACAAAGGCAGAGCGGATCGAACGGCCCTCCGGAGTTCGTATAGGGATGTTTTGAAGGTTCGGCTCGACGCTGCTGAGCCGACCGGTGGCCGCGATGTCTTGACGATACGAGGTGTGGATGCGTTCGGTTCGAGGGTTGATCAGCAGTGGCAGTGCCTCAAC
>CAILTZ010000054.1 GCA_903837255.1 uncultured Pirellula sp.
GCAGGAATCAGGCGAGCATGAATCAACCGACCTAGGAGGATCAGACTGATGGATCAGACCAAGCCCATCGAGCGTCATGCGTTTGAACAGCTCGCCGAGGAGTTTGTCTTGAAACTGCGATCAGGCGAGACTCCGAGCATCGAGAACTTTGCGCAAGAGCACCCCGAACATGCGTCGATGATCCGCTCGGTCTTTCCCTCGCTGGTGATTGTCGAGAAGGTCAGTGCCAAGGACGCTACGGCTACGATGGCATCGACGCTTCCGTTGAGCAGCGGCAAATCCTCTCCGCACATCCCGCGTAGCTTTGACGATTTTGAAATCATCCGTTGTATTGGCCAAGGTGGCATGGGGGTCGTCTATGAATCCATTCAAGGTTCATTGCAGCGCAGGGTAGCACTCAAGGTGATTCATCCACAGGCATCTGCCAGCGCTGCGAGCAGGAACCGTTTTCGGCGCGAGGCTGAATCGGCTGCCGGTTTGCACCATACGAACATCGTTCCGGTATACGGCTCGGGAGAGGACCATGGGTTGCTCTACTACGCGATGCAGTTGATCCATGGATCGACATTGGCTCAGATCATCGAGACACTCCAAAAAAGGCTCGGCCAAGGCTACACGACAGACTCGTCGACCTGCGATCAAACCATCCAAGCAGTGGATCGGCTGTTGCTAGAAAAACCTCACGAAGCAATCCAGGAGCACCAAGGCTCCAACAGCTATTCCAACCGCCATGCGACACTCGATGCAATCCCCTCGACACCCAAACCGGCCATGTCCACAGAGGCTCCATTGGAGCCTGCCATCCAAGAGATTCCCAAACACTACTATCGCAACATCTGTCGGCTTATTTCCAAAGTTGCCAATGCCCTGGACTATGCCCACAAGTCGGGTGTGTTGCATCGAGACATCAAGCCCAGCAACTTGCTTTTGGACCACACCGGGACAATCTGGGTAGCCGACTTTGGATTGGCCAGGCGTGAAGACCTCGATGGTCAGACGCAGACAGGGGAATTGCTCGGGACCTTGCGATATATGGCTCCGGAACAATTCAGTGGCAATTCCGATTCTCGCAGCGATATCTACAGCATGGGCTTGACGTTGTTTGAATTGCTGACCCTGCGGCCCGCGTTGGATGCTCCCAAACGCCGATTGCTCGATCCTGCCAAATACAGCCAACTGGAGTTTAACGCGTCGGACAAAAAAAACATTCCTAGCGATCTGCAAACGATCGTTCTCAAGGCCGCAGCACTCGAGCCGCAGAAACGCTACCAGAGAGCCAAGGATCTGCAGGAGGATCTTGAGCGGTTCCTCGACGACCGCCCGATCTTGGCCCGTCGAGAAACACCGATCGAGTCGGCTATGCGATGGGCCCGTCGCAACCCAGCGATCGCAACGCTCACTGCGACTTTATTCGGACTGTTGCTGACCATCGCAACAATGCTGGGGCTTTGGAACCGCCAACAACGTCAATCGCTCGATGAACTCAAAGTGGCTTATCAAGCTTCTGCGAAAAATCTATCGGAGCGAACTGTTGCATTGGAGCAAGCCGAGACTGAGAGCCGACGTGCCA
>CAILTZ010000055.1 GCA_903837255.1 uncultured Pirellula sp.
GAAGATACCCACTCGGTGGTAAACAACTTGACCATGGGCCCCGACGGCTGGATCTACGGTGCCCAAGGCAGCACGGTCAGCGGTGTGGTAAAAGCTCCCGGTTCTGCGGAAAAACCAATTCAAAGTCTCGGACAAGCCATCTGGCGATACCATCCGCAAACTCGCAAGTACGAGATCTTTGCCGAAGGTGGCGGCAATGCCTTTGGCGTGGCCTTCGATGACCGAGGCGAAGTCTTCTCGGGACACAACGGGGGCGACACTCGTGGCTTTCACTACTACCAAGGTGGCTACTACCGCAAAGGGTTTTCCAAGCACGGTAGCCTATCGAACCCTCACAGCTACGGCTACCTCGAACCGATGCAGCACGACCCCATTCCGCGATTCACCCACACCATGCTGCTAACCGAATCGACCGCTCTGGCTAGTCAGACCAATCCTCAGCCCGATTCGAAACGTATGCTCGGTGTCGATCCTCTGCACGGCAAACTGATCCTCACGGACTTGTTGCCAGTCGGTTCAACGTACAAAACCAAGGACGTTACCGATACCGTCACAAGCACGGACAAGTGGTACCGCCCAGTTGCGATCTGCGACGGACCCGATGGAGCCGCTTACGTTTGCGATTGGTACGATTCAGTCGTCGCTCACTTGTATGCTTTCGAAGGCCGACTCGACCGGGATCGAGGACGCGTCTACAGGCTCGGCCCTAGCAAGCCCTCAACATCCCACGACGATCCCTTCACCCTGGATTGGAATGCATCACTCTCCCAAGCTGCCGATGCACAGTCGCTCGGTAAGCTGATTGAACGTCTCGATCACCCCTATCGTTGGCAGCGTTGGCAAGCTCGTTCGTTGATCGCAGTGCACCCCTTGCGCAAGACCTGCATTGCCAAGCTCTCCGAGGCTCTGGCTGCCAACCCACCCGCCGTATCCTCCCGGCTCGCTCTGGAATACCTTTGGACCCTTCATGCACTCGGTGCGATTCCCGATACGATTCCTGCCCACGCGCTGGCAAACGAGCCTGAGTTGCCCAAGTCGCTTTCGCCAGCCGTGCTGATGAATCATCCGGTTGCCGATGTGCGAAGCTGGGCGGTTCGATTGGTCTGCGACGATGGCCTCGTCGATCCGCAGACACTCCTTGCAATCCGAGAGCTAGCCGCCAGCGAAACCGACCCGCATGCACTCTGCCAGATCGCTTGTTCCGCTAGGCGATTGAATGCCGACCAAGCTCTCGTGGTGGTCAGGGAACTACTCGGTAAGTCTCGCGCACAGGACGATCCATTTTTTGGCCTGCTCGTCTGGTGGGCGGTCGAATCGCATGCTCAAGAGTTCCGTCAGATCGAATCGAGCTTGCTGACCTCTCCTGAGCTTTGGAAAAATCCGATCGCGTTAAAGACCGTCTTTCCGAATTTGGTCAGGCGTTGGGCTAGCATCGGCAGCCAGGAAGCTTATGCATCGATCGCAACGCTGTTGCGAACCATCGGGCCATTGGATGAGACGATCCAGTCGGAAGCCACCAAGAGATGCCAGGAGTCGTTCGAAGCGGCCTTTGTTGGACGCAGTCTCGCGGGGGTCCCCGATAGCGTCATCGATGCGATGGCACGGTTGGGACAACCTCCGCTGACGCTCCAGGTTCGACGGGGCGATGCGTCAGCTTTTGCCCAAGCGGCCAAGCGGATTGCAGATGCCAGTGCTCCGGACGCAACCCGCATGCAGCTTGCACGATTGGCCGGAGAGCTAGACGATGCATCGAAATACCCTGAGCTCCTCGATGCATTGCTCCAAGTTGCAGGGGATGCAAGCGCAAAGGGTCCGGTCCGAATCAGCGCGATCAGCGCTTTGTCGAACTTCAACGCTGATTCGGTTCCAGCTCAACTGATCGCCTGGTGGCCCATGCTGGCTCCGGAACTGCGTCCTGCGGCCGGATCGGTCCTGTCGACTCGTGCTCTCTGGACCTCGCGCTGGCTCGATGCGGTGGATGCCAAACAAGTCGATGCGGAGCAACTTCCCCCCGAATCGATTCGAACCATGCGTCTGCATCCCGACGAAGCCTTGCAAAAGCGTCTCGCGACGGCTTATCCGGAGTTCGCTTCGGTAAGTCTTGCGGGAGCCACCGCGACGTCTCGGCAACTGGCCGAAAAGATCCTCAGCGGCAATGGGGATCCTTACAAAGGAAAGAAGCTATACCGCGAGTTGTGCGGGCGATGCCATCAGCTTTTCGACGATGGCGGGCGGGTCGGTCCGGATCTTACCGGCTACCAGCGCGACCAGCTCGAAACGCTATTGCGAAATATTGTCGGCCCTAGTCTTGAGATTCGCGAAGGCTATCAGATGGTCCGAATCCTCACCGACGATTCGCTGGTCTTGACCGGTTTCATCGAATCCGAACAGCCCGATCAGATCGTCCTTCGGAACACCGATGGCCAGTCGGTAACGATGCAGCGAAGCGAGATCGAGCAGCTCGAGCCACAGGTTTTGTCCCTCATGCCCGAGGGTCTATTGGAGAAGCTCGACGAGACCCAGCTCCGGGATTTGATGGCCTATTTGCGAAGCAGCCAACCCTTGAACGACGGGACCTAAGGTACCTGGACTAGAATGTCAGCATGATTCGCGCCATTTGCTCTCGAATACGATCGATCTTGATGCGGCGAGCCTGGGCTTGGTCCTGGTGGCTCTCACTATTCATTCACTCGATGATTGTCTCGGGATTCGTTCTTTATTGGCTCAATCGCATCGAGCTTCCCAAGCCCGTTGCATCGGAGTCCTTGCAGATCGACGGCGGATTTACGCAGCGATCAGCGATGGACAATCAGCCGCTGGTTGTCGAGCAAACGTCTGAGAGGATCGATCGCGCCAAACTGCTCCGAGACATCCGTCAAGAGATGAAGCAAGCCCAGGAGCGGGGCGAGGAGGACAATTTCGAGCGTTTACGGCAACTCAGTGCCGATCTTCGTCGCAACAGTACCACCAAGACCGTCGACGAGATGAGCGAGTTTCTCGGAGGGGTGTTTGGCAAGCGAGCCACTGAGCCAGATGCAAAGAAGGCGACAGAGGAATTCGATGTATCCACCGCTCAGATGCACGACATTACCAAGCTGACCGACGAGCAGGGAGTCGTCAGGTATGTCATCGTCATGATCGACGCGATGGGAGTGACGCGCGAGGTCGACGTCGATGCGGAGAATGGTCAGCGGCTTTACAAAACCATGCAGTTGATCAAATCCAACCCGTTGCTTGAAAAGGTCTATCGCAACATCCTAATGGGGATCCTGGATCAAGTCCTCAAGGAGCAGTAGGCCGATTCAACCGCTGATGGACGCTAATATTCGCTAATAGAGAACCCCTACTAAGAGGATAATATGGTCCCATGCCGACCGACCTCAGAGACACGTAGGACAGAGACTATTGGTTGACCATGTGCTGAAGCTGTCGGACTTGAGTGTGGGTCAGGAATCTGCGAGAGATAAACTCTGAAAGCTGCGTCAAACCCCAGGAGTATTCACCTAACCGGGTTTTCAAAAGGGTTCGCTCCAGAGGATTAGCTAGGCTGTCTTGGGCTGATGGTTGTCCAATCGCCTCGGAATCGAATAAACGAAGATTCCCCCGCAGATCCGACAGACGCTTGCGCTGCTCGATCAACTCGGACTTGTCCCCAATGTTCAGAGCATCCAAATGGTTGACGATCTTCATGAACTGAAAGGCGAGCCCGCGAGGGTTGGTTTGGTCGGCAACCAGCAGATCCAGCACCGGGCCGATTTCATAGCTCATCAGATAGCGGTAGCGATACGTCATCGAGCTATCGCAGATGTCCAACAAGGATTCGAGGATCGGGCGAGGGTTGGCTTGGACAACCACCAGCAGTCGGTCCAGGAGTCGTATGAGCCACTGAGCCCTTTCGATGCGACGCCCCAAATCCAAAAACAGCCAACCCGGGCCTCGCGTCATGCTCTCGGAGGCGAGTCCCGCAAAAGCCGACAAAAGGCCTATCATTTGATTGAGGATCAGCAGGGCATCTCCCATCGTGTTTCTTGGAGAGGCCCAAGGCATCAGCACCGAGTAGTCCAAGCGTGAGATGATCTGCCAGGAGTCAAAGCTCAAGCGGTCGCGGATGTTTTGCGCATTGCGTACGATGCCGTCGACGGCGCTTGCGATCCCATCGCTTCGGCTGCGATCCATAAGAAACTCGGCGACTTTCTTACGCATCAGAGTCGTCGGTGATTCCCTTGCGGCTAGGTCCGACTCACTGAATGTTGGCGCCATTTGCATGAAATCGGACAAGGCTCTGACGACCAGCCAAGAGTTAGCCACCGCATCGTTTGCTCGTTCGCTCGTGAGCTGGCTGGTGCAGTATCGAGCATGCCTGGCAAGAAACTCGGTTCTCTCGCAGAAGCGTCCAAGCCAATAAAGATGGTCGGCGACTCGGCTCGGCAGATCCATTGCAGATCGCTTGAGCTCCACAGACTGCTTGGAGCCTGTGAGCAATGTGGTCGCTTTGACCGGCCCATCGCTCAGTACCCAAACATCTTTGCTCATGGTCCCCGAGGTCAGGCTCTCGTCGAGATCTCTTGGGCTGGCTGCAACCCGTGCCACACCGCCGGGCAGCACATGGACTTGGCCTCGATGCTGACTGGCAAAGAAACGGAACATGGCAGGCCACGCCACCACGCGGCCGTCGCCCCAGGTCGGCACGCGGCTGAGTTCTGGCGGTTCCATGGCGACAAAAGACCAGGGTTTTTGTCGGATTTGTTCAGCCAGTTGCTCAAGCTCGTGGTCGGAGAGTGCCGAGCCATCGATTTGATTTCCAGAGTGTCGGACAAATGAGTCGCGAATCCACAGCGAGCGAATATTCGCTAGCACGTACTCGAGGGCCTCTTGGTCACCACACCACCACATCGGGCTGTTGGCCAAAAGCAATTCTTCTCCGAGGATTTTTGGAGCAAGCTTGGGAAGGATCGCGCTGACGGCTGGGCTTTCGCACCAGCCGGTCCCCAGCGCGTTGGCGAGGAACACGTTTCCTTCTCGGGCAGCAACCGTTAGCCCTGCGACCCCGTCGCTGTTGCTCGGGTCGATATCTAGTGGATCGCAATGGTTGTCGGCCAGTCTTCTGAGGATGCAATCGAGTCGAACCAGACCGCCGAGCGTCTTGAGGTA
>CAILTZ010000056.1 GCA_903837255.1 uncultured Pirellula sp.
CAACGCGCTGATGAAGATCGCCATCCATAAACAATCGATCGGCGACAAAGCATCCGTTGCCGCTTTGGTGTAAACTATGTTGTTCTACTCAAAGATGTCTCGGAAAATGTAGCAATAAACCGAGCCTCCAACAAGTACATCCCGAATGGACCAAGGTGCCATAGTGCAAGCGATTGCCGAGCAGAGCGTGAATCGTAGACGTCCGCCCTTACGAATTGACCACGCGATGTCGGAGCCAGGTTCCCACGGCGAATAGAAATCCGTTTCCGATCCAAAGGGTACTTGCCGGCCAGGCACCGTCCTTGGCGCGGTCTAGTGCAAGTCCGAATAGTGGAAAGTACATCAGCATGATAGGAATAAAGCACATGCCAAAGGTCCAAGCATAGTCGGCCGATCGATTGAGGATCGCGAACGGAACGCCAATCCATACAAAGAAGAAGCAGGCAAAGCCGAAAGACCATCGCCGATAAGGTTCTAGCCCCAGACGAATCAGTCGTTTCTTGTTCTCCTCGATTTGCCCAAGCATGCTCTGGAGGCTAGCGTCAGAGAGTTGGTTGTAGCGACCCATTCCAAGTCCCATAGAGACCTGGATTGCCATCGATTCCTGGATCCGTTCGTTGAGCTTCGATTGTTTTTCAACTTCGGTGGGTATTTGACGCATTGCGAACTGGGAAGGACGAGCCGAATCCCCCCCTTTCTGCGCAGCGCGATTGAGGCTCATGTTGAATCGTTCAGAGCCAGGGATATTGAAACGCGTCGCATTGGTCTGACCCGTTTCACCCTTGGAGTTGACCAATTCCAAAATCAGTTGGTCCTCTTCGGGGTCTTTGAAAATCTGAGCCCTCTCGGCGGTGATTGTCGTCGGTTTGCCCGTGGTTTCATCGAAGCAAAAAATCGTTGGACGAATCAGCCAGTCCCCTTGTACCTCCTGCACATGGACCGTGAAGCCTTTGTCATTCTCGTAGGAGCGGCGCGTCCTGAGTCGGTTGTAGATAATCTCCTTGATCGATCGCAAAACGACTTGTTCCATTCCTGGTTGGGCCCAGGAAACGGCAAGATCGTTGATCCAGACCGCAGGGACACTGACCAGGAATCCCAGGATCATCATTGGGCGGATCACCCGCAAAGGGGATATCCCCACGCTTTTTAGGGCTACGATCTCATTGTCCGCTGAGATACGGCCAAAGACAGAACAGACCGAGAATAAAAGTGTCGCCGGAACAGCGATCTGAAGAGCGATCATGCAAATGAAGGGCAGGAGTTGGACCAGAGCAAGCCAACCGACACCTTCGCTGATAAGTTGCTGGCCGACCAGACCGACGCTGATCAAGCCCGTTAGGCCGATGGTCGTGACGAGAAAGAGTTTGAGGACATCCCAAAGGATGAGCCGATTGATTTTGGTCGGGAACATAGTGCGAAGTGTAGCGAGAATTGCATCGCCGATTCGACACCAATCTAGGGGCTAATTCCGGCGAGTCATTCTGGCTAGTCATTCTGGGGAGCTCTGCGCAAGCATAAAGCCTCAGAATCCCTACGGATTGCTAGCATATCGGGGCTGCTTGCGGATCTCCTCGGCACGATGCTTGCCGGATCGCTTTCGAGCCAGTGGTCAAGCCGCAGATAGCGTCGTTGCTAGCCGGGGATTTATGGTTTGCTACAATGGGTCCCCCGACGAAGAATCCCATTTTCCCCGGAGTTGTACTCGACATGTTAAAGCTTTGGCTTGCCTGTTGCCTGTGTTTTTTCCCTTTTCTAAGTTTACCGATGGCTGTGATGGCACAAGACCCTGCGAGACAAGATGCATCGGCTGAATCTTCCGAGGACCCTTATGTGTGGCTTGAGGAGGTCCTGGGTGAAAAGGCGCTCGAGTGGGTCAAGGCTCGCAATGCGATCGTCAAAGATCGGATGGAGACCGAACCTAGCTTTGAAAAACTCCGATCTGACCTTTTGGATATTTTGGATTCCAACGCCCGCATTCCATTTGTTTCCAAGCGTGGCGATTACTACTACAACTTTTGGAGAGACAAGACCAATGAGCGGGGGCTCTGGCGACGTACTTCGTTGGAAGAATACAAGAAAGCCGAGCCGAAATGGGAAGTCGTCCTGGATCTGGATGCACTTGCCAAATCCGAAAACGAAAATTGGGTTTGGAAAGGGGCATCGTTGTTGCGTCCTGATTACCAGCGGGCCTTGATCACCCTGTCTCGCGGAGGTGCCGACGCGAACATCACCCGAGAGTTTGATCTCAAGACCCGAGCGTTCGTCCAGGACGGCTTTAAACTGCCGGAATCCAAGGGGAGTGTTTCTTGGGTCGACATCGACCATATCTTTGTCTCGACGGACTTTGGCAGTGGATCGATGACCGATTCGGGGTATCCTCGCACGTCGAAGCTATGGAAGCGTGGCACTGGGCTTGAGCAGGCCAAGGTGGTCTATGAGGGCAAGCAGGACGACATGTCGGTCGGTGCGGTGCATGACGACACGCCAGGATTCGAACGAAACTTCGTCACCCGCAACATAGCCTTTTACAACGATGAGCTCTTCTGGGTGAAAAACTCCGGAGACTTGGTCAAGATCGATGCTCCGAACACAGCCAACAAAAGTGTGTACAAGAGCTTCTTGCTTTTGGAGCTTCGCGAACCATGGACGATTCAGGCCAGGACTTATCCGGCCGGCGCGTTGTTGGTGAGTGATTTTGAATCGTTTATCGCTGGAAAACGGGATATGCAGGTGCTCTTTGAGCCCACCCAGAGCACGGCTCTCTCGAGCGTGACGACGACTAAGGATTATGTCGTGATCAACGTCTTGGAAGACGTAAAAAACCGCATCTATGTTCTCAAGCCCACGTTGGAATCGGGCACCCAAGTTTGGAGTCGCGAGTCGCTCGTCGGAGCGCCGGCTTTTGGGACCGTGAACGTTACGGCGGTGGATCCTGACGAGTCGAACGATTACTTCATGACATCGACCGACTATTTGACACCAACGACCCTTTCGATTGGAACGATTGGCACGGCTCCTGAGGAGCTCAAGCGACTCCCCCACTTCTTTGATTCTACGGGTTTGGAGATCAGTCAGCACTTTGCCAGCAGCGCCGATGGGACTAAGGTTCCCTATTTCATGGTTGCCAAGAAGAATCTGGAG
>CAILTZ010000057.1 GCA_903837255.1 uncultured Pirellula sp.
ACTTCCGCAAGATGTTCGACAAGGTTGGCAAAGAGATCGATGCGGTGACCGTCAGCACCCCTGACCACACCCACGCGGTTGCAACCGGTATGGCATTGAAGCTGGGCAAGGCATGCTATACGCAAAAGCCTCTGACTCGGACGATTTGGGAAGCCCGACGTTTGACCGAGTTGGCTGCCAACGCCAAGGTGGCTACCCAGATGGGCAACCAAGGTTCTGAGAGCTCGGGACTCAGAAGCGCTGCTGCGAAACTCAAGTCGGGTATTTTGGGCAACGTCAAAGAGATCCACATTTGGACCAACCGTCCTGTGTGGCCACAAGGCATCCCACGTCCCGAAGAGCAACCGATCCCACAGCATCTGCATTGGGATGAATTCATCGGACCAGTCCAGATGCGCCCTTACAACGCAGCCTACCATCCATTCAAGTGGCGCGGCTTCTGGGCCTTTGGTACCGGAGCCCTTGGCGATATGGCTTGCCATACCCTCAACGTTGCATTCGTGGGTTGCGATCTGGTTAATCCCGTGAGCGTCCAAGCCACCACGACCGGCCACAACGACGAAACCTACCCAGCCTCCTCGAAAATCAATTTCGAGTTCGCTGCCACCAAAAATCGTCCAGCATTGAACATGATTTGGTACGACGGTGGGAACAAGGTCGATCCGGAGATGCTCGAGGGTCGCAAACGCAGCGATAGCGGTTTGCTGATCATCGGCGACAAGGGCAAGATGTACTCGCCGAACGATTACGGTGCCGAGTGCCTCTTCACCGGAGTCGAAGACAAAGAAGTCGACTTTGAACGAAGCCCAGGTCACTTCAAAGAGTTCGCCATCGCGATCAAGACCGGCAAGCCGACTTGGTCGAACTTCGCCAATTACGCCGGCAAGATGACCGAAGTCATTCTGCTGGGTAACCTCTCGGTTTGGGCTGCAGGCAAAGCCAAGCAAGAGGGTGAGCAAGTCACCAGTGCAAAGCTTGAGTGGGACGCCGAGAACCTCAAGGTCAAGGGAACCAGCGAGTTCGACTCGATGATCAAACCGGCTTATCGAGCAGGTTACGAACTGTAAATTTCTGACTTGTTGTAACGATTTTGCAGGTTAAAGGGCTTCTGAAGCTCATCCAACTACAAGACGCACGGGGAGTTCCCCGTGCGTCTTGGCGTTTAAGACCTGTAAAAAACGCCAGGTGCCTACTACTATGGAGCGAATCCTTTTTGACGTTTCAACTAGACCGACTCATCTATGACTGACTCCAAAAAACCGAACCTATCGGGCTTATTGCTCGGATGGTTGCTCCCTCTTGCTATCGCCGCTGCAGGGGCCTTTGTGTTTCTAAGTTTAGGCAAGCAGACCCCCAAGCAGGTAGGCAGCGATCCGTCCGACCCGCGCGTGATATTGACCAAGATGCCGATGGTCAATATCGATACGACACGGGACTTCCGAGGGATTGAAACGCTCGACATCGACCTATCTGGAACGGTCGTTCCCTTTCGCCAAGTAACCATCGCGGCTGAGGTTCCGGGCCGAGTCGTCTTCAAGAGCGATCTATGCCGCATAGGCCGTTATGTCAACCGAGGCGATCTACTCTTTAAGCTCAATCCAAAGGATTACGAGCTAGAGATCGAGCGAATTACCGCATTGAAGGAATCCGAATACGCCCAGCAGCGAGAGCTCGAACAAGAGATCTCCAACATCAAGC
>CAILTZ010000058.1 GCA_903837255.1 uncultured Pirellula sp.
TCAATCGCCATTGCCTAAGGTGATGGAGCATTCGTTCGAGGAGATCAAAGCGCAGTTTGACGCTTGGCAAATTCCGCCTGGGGATCACGCGATTGAAACTCTTCTGGAGGAGAATCGGCTCGAGTACGACCAGAAGGGTGCGATCACGCAAAACAGGCGACGTATTTATTTTGATCCGCGTCGGTCGTGTCGATGAAGCGATAGCTTTGGCGACGAAAAAGGGGATGGACACTGAACTGACGATCGCCAAGGTGGTCAAAGCTGCTCGGGCTTCCCGATGGCTGGATGTTGCTGCAATCCGTGATCGTATTTCCAACCAAAGAGAACGAGATATTTTGGGTATCACCGTCGAGCAGATCTTTTTAGCTGATCAAGATTACGAAACAGGCGCAAGAGTCATGTTCATCATGAAGGGAGTGAGCGACCGCGAAGTCGAAGAAAGGATTCGTCCTTTCACGCTTTTCAAAACCGGAGTAAGGCCGAAAAACCCGAACGAGTCTCCCGAGACGGTCGCTAGGGAGTTTCTATTTCGAATCATCGCACAAGGAAACCACCCAGAAAGTTGGCCAGATATCGTCGCGAACTCTGGAGCCGAATGCCGAAACGCTAATTTGCTCTCCAATATTACTTACGGCCTGCGCTCCAATCTAAACAAAGTCGGAGCCGATTCCGACCGTCTTTTCGATGCAGCATACCAATATCCAATCAGGGTAGAAGGTGACGATATTCAAGGCTATCTAGCGAGAATCAAAGCAAGTATCGATTGCGAGATTGGGGTGATCAAGCAAGGGGATCAGTATAAAGTCCTTTTGACGGGGCGGAATCTGCAAGACTACGGCCTGCTGGCGCTGAAGTTTTTGGAGGATGGAAAACCTGAATTGGCCATCCGATGGATCGATTGGATTCTACGCGGGTTACCCGACGGCGTCGTGCTAGATCCCGAAACCGGGCACCCGGTCAAGCGGTTCTGGTCCGCCTCGCGAAAAAAGACTACCGAGACGATCCGAACCGCCATCGAAATGCTGCTGGTGTCTGCCGAATGGACTCCGCAGAGGAGTCAATTTCTGCACGAAGCCTTGGACGCCGAAAAATCGGCTTTCAAACGCCAATGGATCTTGAAATGCATTCTCATGAACGATCGGCTCAAGGGTCCAGAGCTTGAGAGTGAATTGAAATTTTGCTTTGAGCGATTCCCCGACAGTGCTTTGGCCAAGATGCGATGGGCAACTTATCAAGCCAGTCTAGGGAATATCGAGCCCCTCCGAGATCAGATTCAGCAGATCGTCAATCCTAACGATCTAAACCGAATCCAACTCAGTGATAAGCTCGATTACTATCAGAGGAATTACGCTGAGTTGTTGGACAAGAGGATCGCGCGGTGGGGACCCTTCAGCGTTTGATCGACTTGCGAGCTAACCGAATCGAAGATCTTGATTATTGGATCCTCGGAAGAATTGCTGAACAGTGCGATTTGCCCACGCGGGCTCGCTACTATTACGCCAAGGTTGAGCCAGACCAGGAACCAGGGAGCACCTACCAACTTGCTCAACATAGGATTGCGATTCTGGATCAGCGAGCCGACTCCTCGGGGGCACCTACATCCGACTCGGATTCACCAGCAAAATAAGTATTGCTCTGGGCGAATGCTCACTCGCGTTCTGAAAGTTTCTCGTTTGCACGCTACTTCAAATTAGGCAAAACACTCTCGGGCCAGCATTTCTCGAAAAACCGCGGGTACAGTCCCTCATCTCGCCATCACCAACCGGGACCGCTGATTTACGCTGATGGAGCGCTGATGGAACAGTCAAGCAGCCTGTAGTGGATTTCGCCGTAGTATGGGCCTCTGGGCCCGTACTAC
The DNA here is from genome assembly GCA_903837255.1 of uncultured Pirellula sp. Lineage (GTDB taxonomy): Bacteria > Planctomycetota > Planctomycetia > Pirellulales > Pirellulaceae > JBKCUI01. Next base: position 1,859 of record CAILTZ010000058.1, read on the forward strand.
GGCGAGGATGCGGCTGTCTTGCAATAGTGAAGTGGTGAATGGTCAAGACACGAACCGAATAAACCACACTCCCCAGTACCTCCACTGCAAAAATCAACAATCATCACTCGACAATCCTCAATCCGTCGCTGAAAAAACCGCGGGGACAGTCTCTCATCTCGCCATCACTAACCGGGACCGCTGATAGCCGCTGATGGTCCGCTGATGGAACAGCCAAGCA
>CAILTZ010000059.1 GCA_903837255.1 uncultured Pirellula sp.
AATATCGCAGACTCCGTCGCCATGATGGATCAAACGTTTTGATTCCGGATGGCTGGCTCGCAACGGCGAGATCATAACGAAGTGAATGCCGCCTTGTTTAAGCACATAACCCGCCTCGTTCTTGACCTTGGTCTCCAGACCCGCATAGGCCACGACGTCAAAGCCGTAGGCGTTGCGGTAGAAGTAGGCGGATTGCCTTGCGTTGCCGACGAAGAACCGCACATGGTCGATCTTGCGAATCGGCATGTCATCTTTTCTGCTCATATAAGGATTCCTAGTAGTTGTGTACTCAGTTTGAGTCTGCTCGCCGTGCCTCTATCAAATCCAGCGGTCAAGGTTTCCAGTTTTGGAAGAAAACCAAGCATTCGGGGTTTGCCAAAGCTCCCGAGTTGCCGATCGCCAACCCGCAAATCGCATTTCGCACCGCGATCTCCGATAGTTTACCATTCATCGTCTTGGGAAGATCCCCCGCAGGAACCACCCAACTCGGAACGTGGCGAGGGGAGCAGTGCTCCCTCAATCGTTGCTTGATCGCTGCGACCCACTGAGGACCTGCGAGGGTCCCTTCGCGAAGTTTCACGAACAGGACAATTTTCTCGTCACCTTCCTCTTTTTTGGCCGTGGCGACCGCTTCGAGGATCTCCGGGAACGCCTCCAACTGGCGATAAATTTCCGCCGTTCCGATCCGCACCCCGCCCGGATTGAGCGTCGAGTCGGAACGCCCATAAATGATCATGCCACCACAGTCGGTTTCCATCGCCCAGTCGCCGTGCCACCAGATCCCTGGGTAACGATCCCAATAGGTTTTTCGATACCGCTGATTGTCTGGGTCGTTCCAGAACCCAAGCGGCATGCTGGGGACTGCGTTGGCACAGACCAGTTCGCCCGCCACTCCACGAACCGCAGTACCTTGCTCGTCCACCACCCGTACGTCCATCCCCAACCCCTTGGACTGGATCTGCCCTGCAACGACCGGGATCGCCGGATTCCCAAGCACAAAACAGGAAACGATGTCGGTCCCACCCGAGATCGAGGCCAGATGGACATCCGGGTGGACCGAGCGATAGATCCAATCGAATTGCTCGGGTAGCAACGGTGAACCTGTCGACATCACCACGCGAATCGAATCGGTTCGAACATGCTCGCAGGGTACATAAGGATGTTTCTCCAGGGCCGCATAGTAGCGTGCGCTTGCCCCGAAATGCGTGATGCGATGCTCCTGGGCTATCCGCCAGAGCACCCCATGGTCCGGATGCACAGGCGAGCCATCATAAAGATAGATCGTTGCATCGGATGCCAAGCCGCTGGCGAGCCAATTCCACATCATCCAACCGGTGGTTGTAAAATAAAACTACCGATCGCGAGGGTGGATGTCGCTGTGCAATTGATGCTCTTTGACATGCTGCAAAAGCGTACCACCGGCACCGTGCACAAGGCACTTCGGAGCCCCGGTCGTCCCCGATGAATACAGAATGTAAAGTGGATGGTTGAACGCAAATCGCCTAAATCGGATCGGTTCGCGCGACTCGGATTCCAATACACCCGCGTACCAAATGGTCTTCAACGAAGAGGTTCTCCAAACTCGATCATTCGCTGAATCGATTTCTGCCCCGCTATTGTTTTCCACAATGAGCGTTGCCTGTAAACTCGGTAGCCTCTGCTCGATGTTTGCTATCCTCGCTCTATGGCTGAACCGCTTGCCGTTGTACCGCGATGCCGTTGCGTGAATCAATAACTTGGGGGTCGTCTGTGCAAATCGATCGATGATCGCATCGTCCCCAAACTCCGGCGAACAGCATGTCCAAACCGCACCGATCGCACTAGTCGCAAGAAAGGCAATGATCGCCTCGATCGAGTTAGGCATCACCGCCGCGACTCGATCCCCAGGCTCAATCCCCAACGACTCGATGCACCTTGCCAACTGGTACACTCTTTCGGACAACTCCCGGAATGTGAGCCTCACTGATTGCAAACCCTCGTCCATGGCGACCACCGCCAGCCCGTCCCCATCACCGCGATCGGGCTTGAGCATATTCTCCGCGAAATTCAGCTTGCCCTCCGGAAAGAACCGATGCTCCCAGAGATTCTCCGCCTGGTTGCTGTCGCGATCACCCAGTTCACCTAGCAACCCGCCATACTCCCAAACTCCACGCCAGAACTTGCCCGGGTTCTCGATGCTCCAACGATGAAACGACTCGATCACGTCGCGGTTAGCCAAAACGTCGTCGCTCAAGCCCCGAC
>CAILTZ010000060.1 GCA_903837255.1 uncultured Pirellula sp.
CTCCAAACGCTCGATTATTATCTAGACAACCCTGAGACCACCGCGGCCCGATCGCCCTGGGCGGTCATGCACGCACTGCTCGCCTTCGGAAGCGACTACGAGATGATCGGCCCGAACAACAAGCGAGTCAACGCAGTCGGTTGGATGTGTCACAACGGTCTATGCAAGACCCAGCGGATCTTCACTCCTCGTGGAAACGGATTCGTCCCTAATGTCGGTGGAGGGGTACAAGGTCACCAGGGTCAGTTTCTGGCGATCTTAGCCCAATGCCAAGTCCCTCCCGATTACCCGATTCAAATCGGTGATCAAAAGTTTACTGTCGAAGACCTAGTGCTCTACGAGATGGCGACTTGTCGAGAAAAATCCGAACTTACTTTCAAGTTGATCGGACTTTCCTATTACCTAGATTCCGACAAGCAGTGGCGGTCCAACGACGGCCGAGTGTGGAGTATCCAAAAGCTGATCCAGGAAGAGTTGGCTCAACCGGTGGTGGGATCGGCGTGCGGTGGGACTCATCGACTCATGGGCTATTCGTTTGCGATCAAGCAAAGGGTTTTGCAAGGCCAACCGCTGCAAGGCCAGTACCTTCGGGCTGCCAAGTTCATCAACGAGTTTATTGAGTATACGTGGCAACTACAAAACCCAGACGGCAGCTTTAGCACCAACTGGTTTGAGAGCCGAGGCAATGAGCCGAACGTCGAGCGCAAGGTTCAAACCACGGGGCATATGCTCGAATGGTTGCTTTTCACAGTCAGCGATGAAGAAGTCCGTTCGCGACGTGTCGAGAAGGCCATCGACTTTCTGATGTCAAATATCTATGACAATCGCCAGCTCAAGTGGCCCATTGGACCACGAGGTCATGCGACTCGGGCTTTGTCGCTCTACCATAAACGGCTCACCGACATCCTCTCTGAACCACAAGAAACCTTTCAAGAGCCCCGAGGCGTATCGCCGCAAGCCGTATCGCCGCGGCCTCTTGCGACGCTCCCCCAAGGTGCAACGCCCCGTTCGTCTACAGCGACCAATGGCGGGCCTGCAGCTAGGACTGGTAGCGCACAGCGGAGTGTTCGCTCGGTCCGCCCAAGACGCTAGCTAGCCAACACTTGTTCGTTCGCCTCGGAAGCCCATCGGGGATCCGTTAAAGAGAAAATCGCTCTAAAATGCAGAATAAGCCCATTCGTATGGGGCATCTGAAACCCCAATGGTTGGTTCCGCATCGACGAATAGCATTGGATCTAGTATAGTTTCTGGCTTCAATACGCCCATTGATTACGCCCACTGATTAAGATTACTGCTTAAGCTCGTTGAGCAAGCTCGCTGGGGATGATCCAGCAAGATGAACCAGCAAACCGAGCGGAACTCTCCTGACCACGCATCCGAATGAACAAACGACTTATGGGTTGGAACGTTTCAGACACGAAAGCCTCATTCAAACACGGATCGCTTGAGTTGATTGTTCAGACTCGACCGAGTCTAAGTTTTGAGTTGCGATCGGAAACGTCGACGTCGGAGTGGCAGATCCAACCCAAAGAGGATTCGGTCGAACCAAACACACCCGCCCCAGGCTTGGACGAAGCCTATTCAAGACTCGACGATTTCATCGCTTGCTACCCTCAAAAGTACCCTTGGCCGTTCAGTTATCAACTCGACGTGCGTGTCCAACCCAGCGATGAGAATCTGCTGGTCGCTGAACTTTGGCTGAGCGTGCAAACCTCGATGCTCGAATGCAATCCTCAACTTAGCTTGGTCCCCACCTCGCCGAATGCTCCTTGGTCATCCCATCGAGACTTTCTCTGCTCTGGAGATCGACGCACGGCTTTGGCGATCCATCCATTAGACAAAGACGATTGCCGTATTCATGCAGATCGATCCAACTCCCTTGAGCGACTCGAACTCTTCGGACGGTTCATGGAGAAAGGGGTCATTCGACGTGGCCGACTCTTATTCATCGGCTCGACCTCACCGATCTCCGAAAATCAGATGATCGATCTGTGCAAGCGATTCGCTGCTAGCAGCTTGCCTTTGACCGCATAAAAACCTCCCAAGTCACGATCCACATAAAATTACTTGCATCACGGAGTTGATTGTTTTGAAATCCAGCACCAGCAAAAAACCAGAAGCAAAACCCACCAGCGAATCGATCAACTGGTACGATCATCCCGAGTGGTACGAAGCCGGCTTCTTGAAGGAAACACCCTCCGAGGCGCGGTTCCTCGAGGATGTCTTTCGCAAGTATGTCCCATTTCCAGTCGAGAGAATCCTCGAAGCCGGATGCGGTTCCGGACGGCTTGTCCGGGAAATGGCTCGACGGGGATATGCCGTCACCGGAATGGATCTGAATCAACCTGCGTTGGACTACTGCGAAAAGACTCTCAAAAAGCTGGGATGTCGGGCCGTGCTCTCCAAGCAGGACATGACCAGCTTTCATTTCGATCAACCCTTCGACGCCGCTTTCAATGCGATCAACACCTTCCGGCATCTCGAGACCGAGTCGGCTGCAGTCAGCCACATCAAGTGCATCGCCAAGCATCTGCGGCCAGGTGGTGTCTTTGTCTTGTCGCTCCATATCGTCCCGAACGATGGGGAGCTTTGGGGAACCGAAAGCTGGTCGGTTCGAACTCCAGAATACAACATCAAGTACTCCCTGTCGGTCCAAAGCGTTGACCTGGAAAAACGCCTCGAAACCCTAAAAATGACCATGAAGGTTTCGATTGGCGACGATGTCAAGAAATTGACCGATCTGCTCCGTCTGAGGCTCTATGATGTCGAACAACTCAAAGAGCTTCTGGCGAAAATCAAGTCGCTCGAATTGGTCGGTGTGTACGACTTTTGGTTCGATATCAGCGACCCGTGCCGATTGTCTAAGAAATCTTGCGATGTCGTCCTGGTGCTCAAGAAGAAAGCTTGATATGCCATGGCACCCTATCGACCTGGGCCCCCTATCGACCTGGGACTAGCCAGAGAATAGACTCTATTACCTGCCCGGATGGACGCTTTGGATTTCAACACTCGACTCGTAGAGACGGTCCGGATTCGCATGAGCCGTAAAGAAAAAATACTCGCCATGCTCGCCGACGAGCCCAACGACCCGTTCCTGCGGTACTCCTTGGCCATGGAGTTGCGCAAGGAGGACAACAGCCAAGAGAGCATCGCCCTCCTCAAGCAGTTGGCCTACGATCCGTCCGTCAAGTACGTAGCCGCTTACTTCATGGCCGCACAGCAACTCACCGAACTCGGGCGTGTCGAGGACGCACGCGGGTTTCTTCGCGATGGAATCGAAGAAGCTCGCTTGCAGAATAACCTTCATGCAGCCGCCGAGATGAGCGAGCTACTCCAAGAACTCGGCAAATGATCTCCGCTTAAACCTGTCATAAGGACCTACTCTATGTTTCGACGCGTGGCCCTCGCTTCTCTTGTCCTCGCTTCGATCGCTTGCGGGACCTCATTCGCACAAGAAACCGGCAAGCCCTACAAAACCATGCCCCTCTGGAGCGATAAAGCCCCAGGTGAAACCAAAGAGTATCCAGCCGAAGGGGACACCTCCAAACCGAATGATCGAGGCGTGGCGGATCGAGGGGTGATCCGAATCGGAAACGTCACCCAACCCGATCTGAGGATCTATGCACCCGCTCCAGAAAAGGCAACCGGAGCTTGCGTGCTGGTTTGCCCAGGGGGCGGCTACAACATCCTGGCCTATGACCTTGAAGGAACCGAGGTCTGTGAATGGCTCAATTCGATTGGAGTCACCGCAGCCTTGCTCAAATACCGAGTCCCAAGACGTGAGGGCAAGCCCCCCTACGAGGCACCTTTGCAAGACGCCCAGCGAGCGCTCAATGTGCTCCGCGCAAACGCCTCGACGCTCGGGCTCGATCCAAAGCGCATCGGTTGCTTGGGCTTCTCCGCCGGAGGTAACCTCTGCACGATGCTCACAACTCGCTCGGCGAGCCTGACCTATCCAAAATCCGATGCAGCCGACGATCTCGTACCAC
>CAILTZ010000061.1 GCA_903837255.1 uncultured Pirellula sp.
CGATCTGTTCCCTCGTCGTAGCCTTGGCGATTCAGGGTGGTCGGGTCGTGAGTCTTCCAATGGATCTCGAGCAATTTGGAAAACGCGACGACTTTGGGGTCGAATTCGACTTGGATCACTTCGGCATGGCCTGAGGTTCCCGTGCAGACTTGTTCGTAGGTTGGGTTTTTGATTTTGCCACCGGTGTAACCTGAGACGACCTTTTCAACTCCTTTGACCTGTTGAAAGACGGCTTCGGTGCACCAGAAGCATCCGCCACCAAACGTCGCTTTTTCCAATTTTCTCTCCTTGTTTTGGGGGTTCGTGTTTTGGGGATTCGCGGTTGATTGGGCAAGGCCCAGGGGGCAAACCAGTATGGCGATGGCCAGGCAGCCGAGCGTCTGGAGGGTTAGGTTTTGCCAACTGCGAAACAGGGTTCTTCGGGTGACTTCCATCGGTTTCCTCAAGCGGGTTGAAATTCTCTCAGGTAATCTGTCAGGTATCGGGTTGATTCTATTGTATTCGATCTGCAAGTGTGGAAAACGGCACTCGGTGGACTTGTGCGGGTGTTGTTTTTGGTTCGTACCGGAGCGAATTGTGGGGTAGACTTGTGGATATGTCCAACCTTTTTCACCTCTTGAATGGCTCAGAGCACCGCGCTGGATCTTTGCATCCTGCTTGTCGAAGGGATTTCCTGCGCCGGCTCGGTGGCGGTTTTGGGTTGGTGGCTTGCTCGGCCCTTGAAGCCCAATTGCTTGGTCAAACTCCGGCTTTGCCAAGGGGTCGGAGCGTGGGGGATATTGATCCGCTCAGACCCCATGCGGCCCGCGTTGCCCATTTTGCACCGCGAGCCAAGTCAGTGATTTTTTTGTTCATGGTCGGTGGCCCTTCCCAGATCGACACCTTCGACTACAAGCCTCTACTCGAGAAGCTCGATGGCAAGCCGGTTCCGACGTCGATTCGAGAAGCGATGAATGCGACACGCCATGCGAATGTTTTCCATGGTTGCGACGATGCGATTCTCAAGAGTCCTTTTGCCTTCGAGCAGCATGGGCAATCCGGGATGTGGGTTAGCGAACTGATGCCCCATACGGCCAAGCATGTCGACAAGCTGTGCTTCATCCACTCGATGCAGGCCGAGAGCAACAACCACGCCCCTGCGAGCTACCAGCTTCACACCGGTGACGTTCGGGCTGGCAAAGCGAGCCTGGGCTCTTGGGTTACTTACGGGCTTGGGTCCGAGTGTGAGGATCTGCCTGGCTATGTGGTCTTGTTCGACGCAGGGCCATTGGGGGGCTCTGCCAACTACACCAATGGATTTCTCCCCCCTGCGTTTCAGCCGACGCGGTTTCGTTCGACAAATCCACCGCTGCACCATCTGGTTCCTCAGCCAGAGTTTGCACCTGGGCAAATGCAATCGCTCGAATTGCTCAAGGAGCTCAACCGACTCCATCGCCAGGAGTACCAGGATGCATCGGAGCTCGATGCGAGGATCGCCACCTACGAATTGGCTTACCGCATGCAAGCCTCCGCGATGCAGGTCGGGGGTATCGAAGAGGAGCCAGAGCACATTCACAAGCTCTATGGGATCGATGATCCAGAGGCTAGGACTCAGAGTTTCTCGCGCAAATGTTTGCTGGCCCGCAGGCTTGTCGAGCGAGGGGTCCGCTTCGTTCAAATCTACGATATGCCAGACAAGGATGGCTGGGATGCGCATGCCAAGCTCGTCGAGAACCATACGCCTCGCGCCAAATGGACCGACATCGGCGTGGCAGGACTTTTGGACGATCTTGCTCAGCGAGGTTTACTCGATAGCACGCTGGTGATTTGGGCCAGTGAATTCGGGAGGACCCCGATGAAGCAAGGGGATTTGGGGCGACAGCACAACGCCGCCGGCTTTACCATCTGGATGGCCGGCGGAGGGATCCGCCCAGGGCTTCGCATAGGATCGACCGACGAGATCGGTTTGATGGCCACCGAACGTCCCGTCGAGTTCCGTGATTTGCACGCGACGATCCTGACGGCCTTGGGGATCGATTTCGAGCGGCTCTCGTTTGAAGTCAGCGGCAGGGATGAACGGATCACCGGTGTAGCTGGCTCTGCGAAACCTTTGATGGATATCCTCGTATGAACCAGACCCCGATGAAGCCGACCCGTATGAAGCCGACCCGTATGAAGCCGACCCTGTGCGGCACCTTAGGGCAAATCGGTGCGACGTGGCTCTGGGCGGCTTGTTTGGCCGGAGTTTGCCCGATCGTCATTTTCGCACAACAAGAAACCTTGGCACCGCTCGGGACGGCGCTGGAAGACCCCAGCAATCCGATCGCTCGATTGTTCGAGGGCCAGCGGCTCGATCTATGGTCCTTGCAAGCGATCCGGGACTATCGAGTTCCAGCGAGAAATATCGTGGGGCTAGAGCATCCCATCGATCGCTTTCTGTCGGATGGCTTGACAGCTGATCAAGTCCAATCACCGCAGAGGGTATCCAAGGAGCACTTGTTGCAACGAATGACGCTCGACCTGATAGGACTCCGAGCAGGAGCCGCCCAGGTGACCGATTTCGTGCAGGACCAGTCGCCTGATTGGTTGGAAAAGCAGATCGATCGACTTCTGGGGGACCCACGATTTGGCGAGCATTGGGCAAGGTTTTGGCTCGACGCGGTCCGCTACAGCGATAGCAACGGATTCGACTGGGACGAGTATCGAAAAGAGGCTTGGAGGTACCGCGATTTCGTGGTCCGTTCGCTGAACAATAATCTGCCTTACGACCAGTTTGTCCTTTGGCAATTGGCCGGGGATGAATTGCTCGAAGGGTCGGCTGAGTCTCAAACCCAGGTCGATCAACTCATCGCGACCGGCTATCTGAGGCTCGGCCCGTTCGACAATGCAGCCAAGTTATTCAATGAACAGGATCGAGCCAGAGTAGAGGTATTGACCGATTTGACCGAGACGACCGGCGCGGCTTTTTTGGGACTGACTTTTTCCTGTTGCAGATGCCATGATCACAAGACCGATCCGCTTTCCCAGAAAGACCATTACCGATTTCGAGCATTCTTTGCTGCCACGAAGTTCGATGATTCCACCTCGATCGGACTTGCGACGCTCACAGGATTGCTTGCCACCGACGACAAAGAGCATATCGACACGATACATGTGCTTGAGCAAGGGAATCATCAAAAGCCGCTCGACGAGGTGCAACCGGGTTTCCCGAGCGTGCTGTTTCCAAACCCACCCACGATTCAGCCTCCTGACCATGGGAAGACAACCGGGCGAAGGTTGGCACTCGCGCGCTGGATCGTCAGCAAAGACAATCCGTGGACAGCCAGGGTGATCGTCAATCGTGTTTGGCAAAATCTCTTTGGCCAAGGCTTGGTCGCCACACCGAACGATTTTGGCATCACCGGCACGGCTCCTGTCTCGCAAGAGTTGCTCGACCACCTTGCTGTGTACTTTGTCGAGCACGACTGGTCGATCAAGTCGCTCATCAAATACATCGTGCAGTCCAATGCTTATTCGGAACAGATAGGGCCGAAGCGAAAGTTGCGTCGGCTCAGTGCCGAGCAGATGCGAGATGTTGTCTTGCAAGTCACCGGAGAGTTGCAGCATCGAACCGGAGGTCCGCCGGTCTGGCCTGTGGTCAGCCAAGATGTCTTGCAGGCCAACCCAGCGGTCCTGGACGACAACGAGACCAAGACCAAGGGTTGGTATCCATCGCCGGCCGGCGAGCAAACGGTTCGCAGTGTGTATCTGATTCAGAAGCGAACGGTTCGGATCCCGTGGATGGAGAGTTTCGATCTTCCGGAGAACACCGTTTCGTGCGCACGTCGCGAAATCTCCATCGTCCCTTCTCAAGCCTTGGCGCTGCTTAATGCCGACTGGGTTTCGCACTCTGCAAGTCAGTTAGCACAGCGCGTCGAGCGAATCGATGAGCTGTTCGAAGCAATTTTGGGACGCAAGGTCACCGAGCGGGAGCGGGGGATGTGCGAAGCGTATCTAAAGGATGGTCGAAGCATCCGGGAGTTGGCGCTCGTGCTGGTCAACTCCAACGAGCTGGCCTTTATCCCCTGAGATATCCCCTGAAGTAATTTTGGGAAGAAATACCCCGGCCGGTGCGGTGAGGCGGACACCACAACCAGGCCGATGGGGTACCTCAGCGTGCGGCTGCCCGACGCGTAAGGCGGTTGATATCGAGAAGAAAAAAATCGAAAGCGCGGAAGGATGCAGACCTTGTCGGTCCACAGACCTCCGCTGACGCTTTCGACTTTTGGGTAGAACGGAGGCTTTGCCCAAGGATCGAGCATCGCCACCGAGAAACCTATTGGAGCAATCTGCGTACCATTTCGACTTGAGCCGGCTCGATAAGTCGACTCGGCTAGGGATTTCAACCGTTTCAGGAAAAAAAA
>CAILTZ010000062.1 GCA_903837255.1 uncultured Pirellula sp.
AGCATTATCGCTGAGGAGTCCCACCGAGCTTGGTTTCAGCAGATTTGGACCGGGGTGACAGGTGCATCTACACGAGTTCACCCCGCACCTTACCCAGTTGAATTAGCTCAACGACTGATTCGCATGTTTAGTTTTGCCGGGGATGTAGTCCTCGATCCATTTTCAGGAACTGGAACAACAACCATTGCGGCGATTGCTACAGGTAGACATAGCATTGGATATGAGATTGATTCGCATTACATCGGGATTGCTCGTCGTCGAATCGCTGAAAATACCGAGGCGCTCTTGTCTCAGGCGAAATTGGAAGTCTTTGATCGATGATGGATCAAAGCCGTTTGGAAAAAGGGATCACTAAAGCGGTCAAGACTTTTTGGTCTACAAGATCACTTCAAGCGAAAAAACAGACGCAGGATGTGGGATCGGACCAAGGTTCAAGAGGTTCTGTCACCGGTGGTAAGCAAATGGATGGCTTTGTTTCCTTGATACGTGATACCATTCATGAAGCGGGCCTACCAAAAGACTGTGTGCATTGCTCTTCGGCACTTGAACTGCCAGGCTTTTTTCGACCAGAAAAGAAATGGGATCTGATCGTTATCGATAAGGGAGTTCTCGTGGCAGCTATCGAATTCAAGTCTCAAGTCGGGCCATCGTTTGGTAACAATTTCAACAATCGTACCGAAGAAGCCATCGGAACTGCCCAAGACATTTGGACAGCCTACCGAGAAGGTGCATTTCGAGCGTCCGAGCGTCCCTGGCTCGGGTTTGTGATGCTTCTGGAGGATTGCCAAGGGTCGACGAAACCCGTCCAAGTCAAACAACCGCATTTCAAGGTGTTTCCCGAGTTCCAGAACGCTTCCTATGCAGTAAGGTACCAATTGCTACTGACCAAGCTCATGCGGGAAAGGCTCTACGATGCTTCCGCATTTCTTATGTCGTCGAAGACCGAAGGTGCGAAAGGCCGGTATTCAACGCCCGATCTCTCCCTTTCGTTTCAGCAACTTGCCACAGCCCTGTCGGCAAGAATTCTTGCTCATATCTCGATGAATTCGACATCTCCGAGATTATCTTAGAGCAAACCGCCCAGCGGGGTTTTCGTGGACTGCTCTCTTTGTTTTGTATCTTTGAAGAGTCATTCGCCCGCTCGTGCTATGATAAAATAGCCTGACGTTCGATAGCGATCGAATGACGGCGATCGATGCCATCGCTCCCCTTCAAGGTAGCCCTTCCTATGACTCAACGCAGAACCTTCCTGGCCGATATGGGACTGGGCTTCACGGGACTTGCACTCGCGGCCATGCTCCATCGAGACGGCCAAGGTGCTTCCGAGGAGGTTTGGCAGCCCCCGAATGGCAAGCCACACTTTCCGCCCAAAGTCAAAAGCGTCATCTGGCTCTTTATGAACGGTGGCGTCAGCCACATGGAAAGCTTCGATCCCAAACCGATGCTGACCAAATACGCCGGCAAGACGATCGCTGAAACTCCCTTTTCCGATACCCAAGACCCGAAGAAGCTTGCCATCGAACGGCTGGTGGTTCCCGACGGCAACGGCAACCAGCGCAATACCCTGTATCCGCTTCAGGTCGGCTTTAAAAAGTACGGGCACAGCGGGATCGAAGTCAGCGATTGGTTTCCCCACATCGGCTCGCAGGTCGATAAGCTTGCGATTGTCCGTTCGATGTGGACGACCGATTCGAACCACGGGGCCCAAACCCAGTTCCACTCGGGGCGGCACCAAAACGATGGGGACTTTCCGACCCTCGGGGCCTGGGTCCATTACGGCCTTGGGACCCTCAACGAGGACCTGCCTCAGTTTATCTCGATGGGTAACCGCGAGTACTGGAACAAGAAGGATGGCCACTACTTAGGCCCCGCCCACGACGGTGTTCCCCTGCGTATCGATCCAAACGCACCATTGGATTTTGGCAAGCCTGAGCGGGCGTTGGATCCTCAATCTCAAAAAATCGGTGCTGAGCTGGTCCGTGAACTGAACATCCAGCGGGGGATCGAGTATCCAAACGATCCTGCCATGGCCGCACGGATCGCTTCGTACGAGCTGGCCTTTCGGATGCAACGCTCGATTCCCGAAGTGGTCGATTTCTCCCAAGAAACCGCCGAAACGAAATCTCTCTATGGCATCGATCAACCCCACAGCAAGGATTTCGGCATGCAACTGCTTGCCTCTAGGCGGTTGGTCGAGCGAGGCGTTCGCTTCATCCAGATCCAACACGGTGCTGGCGGTGCGGGGACCTGGGATGCCCATGGAGGTCTCAAGGCCAATCATGAGAACAATGCCAAAGCGGTCGATCAACCGATTGCGGGCCTTTTGATCGATCTAGAGCGTCGGGGGATGCTCGAAGAGACCTTAGTCGTCTTTGCGACCGAGTTTGGGCGCACGCCGGGAGCTCAAGGCTCCGATGGTCGCGATCACCATA
>CAILTZ010000063.1 GCA_903837255.1 uncultured Pirellula sp.
CATATCGATTCTAGGGTGGGTGGGATGTGGTTGGGGAGGCAGGCCGACCCTATTATACCACACTTTGTTGTCGTTCCAGATTGATGCATTTTCTCGCTTTTCGGAAAAGTCGCCGCGCTTGGTTGGAACTGGGGACGACCATGGGAATCTAATCGTTCATTCAAATTCCTTTGTTCTATCGTGGGTGGGAGTCTCCTCGGTTGACACAGATACAAAACACATCCAATGCGGTCCTTGTTCCTGGAATACTAATCGGTTGCCTTGATCAAGCAGGACTAATGCACCGCAACCTATGGCTAGCCAACTTCACGGATGTCTCCCTTCGCGGATCTCCCGCCGATGAATGGCTGATCGTCTCCGCTCAAGAAATCTCTGTGCTTACTAGGAGCACAGACAACTCGATTGAGCCGACCGCGAAGGTTTTGCGAAGCATTCCGTGGGAGGATGTCAAATCGGTGCGAACCCAATCCGGGGTCGGAAGCGGCACGCTTCAGGTCCGTGTCGGGGACGACTGGATCGACTTAGTCCGTTTCTCCAACGCTTACGCGACCCGATTTCACAAGATCTCCCGCTTGATGGAAAAGATGCGCGAATTCCCTGAAACATGGGCGGACGACCTGTACACCGAATCGCAAGATCCTCATTCGAGTAGCCATGGGTTCGACGCTCCCCAATGTCCCGATTGCTCTTTGTACTTGAGCACCAAGGAGGAAAGCTGTCCTCGTTGCATGCAAAAAGGGCAAATCCTGCGACGAGTTCATCAACTGCTCAGGCCGTATCGCCGCGGTGCGCTCTTGCTGTGCCTTCTTACCATTGCCGGTGTGATCGCCGAGCTGATCCCACCGAAGTTGCAGCAGTACATGATCGACAACGTTTTGATCGGCTCCGAACAAGGGGCCGACGCGCGACAAGTTGACTTTAAAACCGCGCTGCTGCTGATCGTGTTAGCACTTGCAGCATCCCGCATCCTGTTATCGTTCGTCGCGGTCTTTAAAGGCAAATTGGCAACCGTCATCGGCACGGGACTGACCCGAACGCTGCGTGCCGAAATGGTCCGCAAGCTCCAGAGCTTAGCGATCGTGTATTACGACCGACATCAGGTCGGCTCGATGCTCGGACGCGTTGCCCATGACAGCGAAGCGATGCATGGACTGATGTACCAAATCACCGGCGGTTTCTTGTTGCAGATCGCTCAGCTGATCGGTGTTGGGGCGATGCTCGTGTGGATCAACCCTAAGCTGGCTTTGTTCACTTTGATCCCGGTCCCTTTGGTGATCTTGGGTACCTCGATCTTCTGGAAAAAAGTCTATCCACGTTACTATCGGCTATGGGATGCCTCGTCCAAGCAGATATCGGTGCTCAGCGGGATGCTGACGGGCATCCGCGTCGTCAAGGCTTTTTCGCAAGAGGATCGTGAATACGAGCGATTCTCCAAGACCAGCGAAGAGCTACGTGACTGGCGACTCTGGGTCGAAAACGCCAACGCTTGGTATTCAGCCGCCATGTCGATTGTCTTTAGTCTCGGTGGTTTGATCGTCTGGTACGTCGGCGGTCGAGATGTCATCGGGAATTCCATGAGCCTCGGGGAACTGATCGCCTTTTTGGCTTACCTGGGCATGTTCTACGCACCACTGAGCGCTTTGTCGAACTTCACCTCGTGGCTGACTAGCTTTCTCACTGGTAGCAAGCGAGTTTTGGAACTACTCGACACCCCACTGACGGTGCTTGAACCAAAAAACCCTGTCAACTGGGAGAGCTCCCGAGGCGAGATCCGGTTTGAGGAGGTTACCTTTGGGTACGACCGAAACCAACCGGTTTTGAAGAATGTGAGCTTTGAGGTCCAAGCCGGCGAGATGGTCGGGATTGTCGGTCGCTCCGGATCGGGCAAATCGACCATGGTCAATCTGCTGGGTCGATTCTACGACGTGCAAGAAGGTAGGATCTTGGTCGATGGGATCGATCTGCGAGATCTTCCGAGCCAGCAGTTGCGCGAGCGGCTCGGCATCGTCTTTCAGGAGTCCTACATGTTCCGAGGGACCATTTGGAGAAACCTTAGTTTCGGACGACCCATCGCGACGGTTGAACAAGGTCTAGCGGCCGCCAAGGCAGCCGGAGCGCACGACTTTATCTGCCGACAGCAATTGGGATACGAAACCCTCTTAGGTGAAAACGGCTCGGGATTGTCTGGGGGTGAAAAACAACGTCTCTCGATCGCGCGGACACTGCTCTATGATCCGAAAATCCTCGTGCTCGATGAAGCCACCAGCAACATCGACGCCGAGGCCGAGAAGGC
>CAILTZ010000064.1 GCA_903837255.1 uncultured Pirellula sp.
CGCGTGCAAGAGAGCATATACTTTATGCTTCCGCCTCCCGCCTCCCGCCTTCCGCCTCGCACCTCCCGCCTCCCATGTTTCCTAGCACCATCCTACGGATCGCGGTTCTCCTTTGCTTCGCCTGCTTCGTCTCTGTCTCGATGCGTCGATGTTTGGGACAGGAATCCATCGACCAAGAATCGATCGACTTCCATCGCGATGTCCTCCCCATCCTTCAGTCCCATTGCGTCCGATGCCATGGCCCCGAGGTTCAAGAAGCAAACGTTCGCCTCGATAACCTTCCGATCGATCTGGGCGACAACCGCGCCGCGACGGAATCCTGGCACGAAGTGCTCAACGTAATGCAAGCCAACGAGATGCCCCCGCCCGACGAAAAACAACTCTCGAGCGAAGAACTGAAAACTACGACCCACTGGCTCTCGCATGCGATTCAAACAGCCTTGGTCGAACGCCGAAAGACCGACGGACGTATCGTCCTGCGACGACTCAATCGAGTCGAATACCAACACACCATGGAGGACCTTCTCGGACTCGAAATGGACTACGCAAGAGACCTGCCTCCCGATGGCATGTCCGCCGAAGGTTTTAGAAACAATGGACGCTCGTTGCAGATCTCCTCCCTGCAACTCGAATACTACTTGGCTACCGCGCGCCGAGCTTTGGATCGAGCCATCGTTCAACACGATCAACCACCTGCAATCGACCACTCCTTTACGGATATCAGCATCGACAATTGGCTCGGCGAAGCGCAGCGGTCCAAGCAATTGGGAAGACGCCAGGAATTCCTCGTCAAGATGGTCGATAAATATCCTGAAGACGGCGAGTTCTCGGTCCGTGTTCAACTGACTGCTGACCTGAAAAACAACACCGGTTACCCGCTTCTGGAAGTCTCCGTCGGTTATCAAATCGATACAGAAATACTCATGCGGGAATTCGATACCATCGAAGTCACCTCGCCTGAATTGCAAACCTTTGACTTCCGAGGTCGCATCGATAACTTTCCACTCCCGGTACGCGGCCAAGGCAAATTTCCTGGACTGGTAATTCGCGTTCGCAACCTTTACGACGACAAATCCCCGCTTCCTCCACCGCAAAAAGACCCCAGCGGAAAAATAACCTATGCCGCAGAAGACCATCTTCCAACGCTGACGATCCAATCGGTCGAATTCCATGGACACCACTACGATCGATGGCCCCCAGCCTCACATCGCCAAATCTTGTTCGAATCACCCAACCTCGATCGTGAGTCCATTCCTTACGTCACGGAAGTCTTGCAACGATTCATGGCGCGAGCCTTTCGTCGTACGGTCACCGACCATCAAGTTGATAAAATCGTTGCTTTCTATCAAGAAATACGCCCCGAGTTTCCGTCCTTCGAAGAAGCGATCCGCGAAACTCTCGCAATGATCCTTATCCAACCCGAATTCTTGTTCCTGCTCGAACCCGCCGGGGAGGAAAAACGTTTGATCGATGAATTCGAACTCGCTTCGCGACTCTCCTACTTTTTATGGAGCACTCTACCCGACGAACAACTGATCGGACTGGCAACGAAAGGAAACCTTCGCGCCAACCTCGACGCCGAAATCGACCGCATGCTTGCCGATCCACGCTCTGGACGAATGGTAAAGCAATTCACCGAGCAATGGCTCAGGCTCAACCTCGTGGAAAATGTAGCTGTCAACAAAACCCGTTATCCGGGCTTCGATGACCGACTCAAAATCGACATGTGCACCGAAACACAGTCGATGTTTGCAGAGCTCTTGAAACACAACTCAAGCGTCACGGAACTTCTTTCCTCCGATTTCACCATGCTCAATGAGTCTCTCGCGAAACACTACGGAATCGATGGTGTCTTTGGAAAATCGTTCCGACGCGTCCCAATACCAACCCAGTCGCATCGCGGCAGCCTGCTAAGTCATGCGAGTATCCTATTGAGCAATTCGACCGGGGCCGATTCTCATCCCGTCCGACGTGCGGTCTGGATCCGCGATCGACTCCTCAACGATCCGCCCGCTCCCCCCCCACCCAACGTCCCGTCTTTGGAACAAGCCAACCCTGAATTTCATCAACTCCCGGTCCGCAAACAACTCGAAATCCACCGAACCGTCGAATCCTGCAATCAATGCCACCGATCCTTGGATCCTTGGGGAATTGCCCTGGAAAACTTCGATGCATTGGGCCGATGGAGAACCGACACCCCGAAAAACTCCGGCGACCCGTCGCAAACGCAACCCATCGACGCGACCGTTGAACTTCCTGATGGTAAGCA
>CAILTZ010000065.1 GCA_903837255.1 uncultured Pirellula sp.
CACACATCTTCGATGCCAACAAACTTGCTCAGGCAGGGTCTCGTCCCTGGACGCCCTCGACATCCTTGAGGTAAGCCTCAGTTGCGGCTGAAGTTTTCCCACCCGGAGAAAGAGCGTTCTTGACGAGACCAGAGCAAACACCGCATCCGCATGCTTGGTCAACTCGGTACATCACGAAACCTATTCCCTACAGGCGATTTACATCGACTGGTGAAGAAGGATGGAACACAAAATGTAGGCCGGTCAGGTAGTTTGAGACGTTTCGGTAGTTTATCTACAAAGGCTTTGACGAGCGTATCGGTCGTAGCGATTGAGTACAGGGTGTTCCTGCAAAGATCTGTAAGACGGATCAGACGGATCAGACGGATCAGACGGATCGGACGGATCGGCTACTGCTTGGTGGTCAGGTTCACAAGGCTCAACGCGTCGGGTTGGGCTAACTGCGACCTGCCAGAAACCATTTCCTGCGTCTGGACTCGACCAAGCATCGTAAAGGCGTACGCGTCGGTGATCTCGACGGGCAGAATCTCCCCGGTCTGACGCATGTTGCCATCCCAAACGACAATGCGATCGCAAGGCGTCCGGCCGGTCATCTGTCTCAAATCACCCGTTTGACCCTTTCGCACTGACCACTTGCTGGGCCCCTCGACCAAGATCGAGACGGTCTTGCCCAAGAACCTCAGATTGTCCTCAAGCGATATCTGGTTCTGTACCGCGAGCAAATCGAGATTCCTCCGATGCTTGACCTCCTCGGGGATGTCATCCTCCAAGATCTCTGCTCCCTTGGTCCCGGGTCGCACACTGTACTGGAAGACAAAACTGTTCTTGAAACGACACCGCTTGACCATCTCGACGGTCTCTTGAAAGTCTTCTTCGGTCTCCCCGCAAAAACCGACGATGAAGTCGCTCGATACAGCAGCTCCCGGCATGATTTCCCCGATGCGATCCATCATCGCATAGTAGTCGGCGGTCGTGTAACCACGCTTCATCCGCTTGAGTTGCACGTCGCTGCCACTCTGGGCAGGCACGTGCAAATAAGGCATGCACTTGGGCAAATCTCGGACGGTCTCGAGCAAATCCCGTGTCATGTCCTTCGGGTAATTCGTCACGAACTTGATCCGCTCAATCCCTTCGATCGGATGGAGCATCTCGAGCAAGTCTGCCAAGCGCGTCGTGCGATCCCCATCAACCCACTTGTACGAGTTGACGGTCTGACCCAAGAGCGTTATCTCCTTGGCACCCTGCTGGGCCAAGATCTTTGCTTCCTCGAGAATCCGCTCTGGCGACCGCCCCTGCTCTGGACCTCGGGTCATCGGAACAATGCAATACGTGCAGAACTTGTCGCAGCCGATCTGAATCCGCAAATAAGCCTGAAACGGAGTAGGACGCATCTGAGGATCCCGCAACGGATCAAAGGTCTCATGCGATCGCTTGATCTCGTCGGCACTCCCGTCACGTCTCGACAAACTCACGGCCAACTGATGACGCTCACCTTGCCTGGCTCGCTCGATGAACTCGGGTATCTTGTGCAATTGACCCGGGCCCACGACCAAGTCCACGAAGGGTACTCGATCGAATACCCTCTGCTGGTCCTTCTGTGCCATGCAACCCATCACCCCAATGACCAAATCAGGGTTTGCTAGCTTTAGCTGTTTGAGGCGCAGAACGTTGTTGTAGGCTTTCTCTTCGGCATGTTCGCGGACCGAGCATGTATTGAAGAGGATTGCATCGGCACTTGCCGGATCCAGAGTCAGCGAATAACCCTCCTTGCGCAGCGAAGCGACGACCATCTCGCTGTCGAGAATATTCATCTGGCAACCGACGGTCTGGATGTAAAGCTGCTTGGACGGTTCGTTCATTTGCTGACTCATCGGATGGGTCTACTTGCCTTCGTTGGCCGTGACCGAGACATTGTCGACGTAGAATTCTGCGTCGGTCGAGTTACCGAACAAGCCTGGGCTACCTTGCAAGTTCGGGGTCAAATCTTCACCTTGGATGGTCCAAGCTTCTGGCTCTGGCTCACCCTTCTTCCAAACCTTGCCCTTGAGGATCGCTTTGCCATCGGCTGTCTCGGCTCGAAGTTTGATCACGTACCAAGTCTTGGGTTGCCATTCGTAGGGGATGGTCACGGCGAAGCGTTGTTCGAGGAGCGAGACCCAGGATCGCAACTGGAGTCGCTGAGCCCCTTCGAGGGCCAGGGTGTATCGCTGAGCGACCACGCCCATGTCGGGTAGCTTGTTGGTTGGCACCTTGTTTTTGGTATCCAGCGCATAGAACTCGGCTTGGACGGTGTAGTCTTTGGTTTTTGGCACACCGAGGAAGCCTTGGCTGCGGGTACCCTTAGGGATGGTGCTGATTTTGACTAATCCATTTCCGGCACCCTCGGGCAGTTCGATGGGTTGATGGCGATAGGCCATGCCGATCCAATGGAGTGGAACTTTTTTGTCTTCGAAATCGAAGTTCCATGGCAAGGGTGGAATCACGCGGGCACGTGCCGAGCTCTTGAGTTCCCCGAGGGAGGCTTCGAGTTTGACACCCGAGCCGGTTGGGGTCTCACCTGCGGAGTAGATTTGGTCTTCGCTGACGGCACCTATGCCATCGACGGCGATGGTGGCTTCGGGAACGAGCCGGATGTATTGTCCCAAGGCGTTGTAGCCGCGCACTTGTAGCTTGGCTTTCTGCCCGGGTTGCACGAGCATTTCCACGGGGCACAATTGAATATGGGCAATTTGGGTGTCTGTGACTGCTGGTTCGATTGCCACGTCAGGCAGTTTCAGATCCGCAGCGACTTGTGGTTTTGGAACCCCGATGCAATAGAGCGCTTTGTTGGTGGGCAAGTACATTCGGCCATTGGAGATGGCGAACGAGCCAAAGATTTCGCTCGAGTCACTCAGCCGGGTTTGACCGGCGACCTTGATCTCGGTTTCGGTGGGTTCCAAGCACCAGATTCTGCCGGTGTTTTCGGCGATGTAGATCTTGCCTTCGGCGACTACGGGAGAGCCGAACATGATCCGGCCGAGTTTCTTTTCGACTTCGATCGCACCGGTCTTGGCATTGACGCCAAACATCGCTGCACCGTCTTCGATGAAATAGATACGTTCACCCACTCGCACTGGCGCTGAGCGGCTGATGGTTTTTTTGGGGATCTTCCACAAGAGTTTGTCTTCGGGGATATCACCCGAGGTGTTTCCGTCGAGGGCAAAGACAGCGCCTAGGATTGTGCGATCGGTTTCGTTCTGTTCCCCGTGCCCCATGTAGATGATGCCGTTTTCAACCAGCGGGGCAACATTCAAACCGCGAGGCGAAGCCTGATGCTTCCAAATAACCTTACCGGTGCGAGGCTGCAGGGCGTAGAGAGCTCCGTCGGCAGCACCCAGTACCATGGCAGCTTGTCCATTGAGCACCGTGAATATCGGGGTGCTGTAGGTTGTGTCTTCAGGACGTGGGCGGGTCGACATTGTCCAGATCGCTGCTCCGGTGTTTTTGTCCATGGCGATGAAGCGATGGGTCGGGACCGCGGTTTGATCCCAACCAGTTGTCACGCCGCTGATGATCACCATGTCTTCGTAGACAACCGGAAAGTTCGTACGTCCTCCGTAGGTCGAGAGCATCCCGTATTCTTCGAGCATCGAGTGCTCCCAAATCACCTTACCGGTCTTGCCATCGAGGCACTGGAAGGTGCAACCGAGTCCGAGAACATAGACACGGTCGGTTTCCGGATCCCCGACGACACTCGACCAGCCAACCCGTTCGGAGGGTGCATCGGACAAAAAGATATTGTGGATGCTTTCCCAGATTCGCTCCCCGGTCTCGGCATTGATGCAAACCGTCTTCTCGGCTTCCTTGTTGGTTTCAGCCTCGTGCCTGCACACGACATAGACTCTGCCGTTCATCACCACGGGAGTCGAGCGCGTGGCGTATTCTTCTTTGCGCCACAGCAAATTCTCTCCTTCGACTGAGAACGAGGTCGGAAGCGCGGTCTCGAGCGATTGGCCGTTTTGCTGAGGCCCCCGCCAATGGTACCAATCGGTCGCCTTGACCTTGGATGCAGCCTCCTGAGCATGGGAAATCCCCGGGGTTCCAATCGTCCAAGCAAAGGCGGAGGCTAAGCTGGCTTGGGCCAGAAATCGAGTGGTTCTGTTCATCGTGAATAAATTAGGTCAGAGGGAGTCAGAGGGAATCGAGGACGCTAGGTGGAATAGTGGCCAGCACAACTCTTGTGGCAAAACTCGTCCGGCATCAGCGAAAAAGCAGAAGCGTATTGTAGCAGAGCCTCTCCAGACCAAAAGACACGAGCAAATAAGGATAAATCTCTCGGAAATTTGGCGTGATACGTGGAACTGGTATTCCCGGCAACCTCGCAGGTTCTGTACGGTCCAGAGTTTTGCGCGTCGGGGACCCATTCGCTGGGTCCCTCAAAGATCCTGCCCGTGCAAGAGTCCTAATCCGCGAGTCGCAGTCGAGTATGCCGAGAATCTTTTGCGTCGCAAACCAAAAGGGAGGGGTGGGCAAGTCCACCACGGCCGTGTACCTAGCCTGGGGACTCGCCATGGCCAACCAAAAGACCCTGTTGATCGACCTGGATCCCCAGTGCAACGCCACCACAGGTTTAGGCTTGGCCCCTGTCGAGCGACATCCCTTGCTGAGCGACCAACCGCTTCGGGATTCGATCCGCGGCTCGGCCCTCGAATCGCTGCAGATCCTGCCCGGTTGCAGGAGCTTTCAGGACGTCGATCTGCTGGAAAAAGGGGCCCAAAGTCGCCGGTACCTGCTCAAGCAACACCTCGATGCCGAGACCGGTATCTACGATGCGGTGATCATCGACTCCCCACCCTCGCTCGGGGAGTTGACCCAAGCCGCCTTGGCCTCGAGCACCGAAGTCATCATGCCGATTCAGTGCGAATACTATGCCATGGAAGGGCTCACCCAAATGATCCATGTCATTCGGGACATCATGCAGCAACAGCCAGGCCGGCTGACGTTCGGGGGGATCCTGCTGACGATGTTCGACCCAAATTTTGAGCTCACTCATGAGGTGGATCGGGAAGTTCGGGATTTCTTCGGCGACATCGTTTTTGATACAAGGATCCCTCGGGACATCGTTTTCAGCGAATCCCCAAGCCACGGGCAGAGCGTATTGAGCTATGCCCCGAGGTCCCGTGGTGCCAGAGCATACATAGAACTTTGCATGGAGGTACTCGATCGTGACTAAAGATAGACGACTCGGACGCGGATTGGCTGCCCTCCTGGGCACCCCACTCGAAGAAGTCATCGCTTCGAGGACCGATGCCCCCCCCGGCCATCCAACAAATCCCAGCGAAAACTCGGCCGTGGTCGAGTCCGTGCCGTTGGGACACACCGACCGCGAAACGCACGCCCATCCCGGGATTCGCTCGTTGGAGATCGATGTTTCGCTCATCGATCCGAACCCCTTTCAGCCCAGGCGCCAGTTCAGCGATCAAGAGCTCGATTCGCTCGCCGAGAGCATCAAGGAACATCAGCAACTCCAGCCGATCTCGGTCCGCCGCAATGCCGATCGCTACCAGCTCATCAGCGGCGAACGACGCCTCAGAGCCACCGTTCGAGCCGGTCTAAAGACCATCCGAGCCGAGGTCCGCGAAGCCGACGATCGCTTGGTCGCCGAACTTGCGATCATCGAAAACCTCCAGCGCAAGGACCTCAACGCCATCGAAAAGGCGATGTCCTTCAAGCGGTATCTCACCGAGCACCGATGCACCCAAGAGGACTTGGCAAAACGTCTCAAGATCGATCGCAGCACGATCGCCAACATGATGCGATTGCTCGAGCTGCCCGAGGCCATCACCGATTGCATTCAACGCGAAGAGATCAGCGCCGGGCACGCGAAAGCCTTGCTCAGCTTGGGCTCCGAGCGCGAGCAAATGGTCTTCGTCCAACGCATCCGCCAAGAGGGGTGGAGCGTGCGGGAGACCGAGGCCCGGGTCGCCCAAGCCGTCGCCGATGCAGCCCAGGACGAAGAGTCCATTCTCAAGGCCATGCCCCGACGTAGGTCCTCAAAAACCGAGCAAATCGCCGCGTTGGAACGGGATCTGAAATCGGCACTCGGGACCATGGTCGACATCAGTCAGACCAGCCGCGGCCGCGGCCGAATCACCATCCATTTTACCAGCATCGAGGAATTCGAGCGTTTGCGGCACCTCTTGGCCGGCTCCTCCTCGGTCGCACCTGCCCATCATCGCAAAGCAGCCTAAAAGACTGTTGCTCTGTGCGATGAAGCGATGAAGCGATGAAGCGATGAAGCGATCAAGCGATCAAGCGATCAAGTGCGTGGATTTTGGCGAAATCCAACGCTTGACGCACACCCCGGCTACCCAACCACTTAGACTTATACAGAGGGGTGCTTGTTCTTCTATTCGTTTAATTTATACTACCCCTCTCGAGCGTAATAAGTGTAGGCACTGGTAGCTCTCAACCAAGGTTTCCGAGCATGGCTCAAGATCTCGAAACACCTGCCGGCGGTTTGTCGGCCAATGATGCCCTGGCCATGATCCTTGCCCAAGCGGGCAAGTCGGCCGAAGAAATCGCTTCGCTGGCGACCCTTGATGATGCCGACCGATCGGCCGAAAAGCAGTTTTCTGGCGAGGCTCCAACGCTTGCGAGCCTTTATGGGAGAGCCAAGGCGGTGGAGTTGGATCCTGGTGTTTTCCGGCCATCGCTGGAAGTCGCGCGGATCATGGGGGAATCGATCGAGTTTTTGCTTCGACGAAAAAAAGCCGGAACGCTGCTGGATCATCGCAAGATGCTCTTTCACGACGAGACGATCTCGGGACTCGCAGCCCTTGGGTTTTTCGGCTTGGCCATCCCCAAAGAGTACGAAGGAGCTGGCGCAAAGCTCGGGGATCTCGGACCGCTGCTCAGGACCTTGACCCTGATCCACCCTGACTTGGCGGTGATGTTCGAGGTCCATAATTTTCTCGGGCCTGTAACCCCCTTGCTAGACTTTGGAACCGAGGAGCAAAAGAAGTATTACTTGCCCAAGATGGCTCGTGGGGAGCTGCTCGGTTCGTTTGCGCTGACCGAACCGGGTGTCGGGGCTGACCCGAGCAAACTTTCGCTCACCGCCAGACGCCAAGGCGACCACTACTTGGTCTCCGGCGTGAAGTGGCCAATCACCAATGTCATCTACGGAGGCATCTGCATCCTGGTGCTCAAGCTCGAAGGCGAAAACCTGCCCAAGGGTCGCGATTCGGCGATGATGGTCTTGGAGGTGCCAAGGTCCGATACAGAGAATTTTCGCATGATCAGAAATAGGCTCACGGCCTTTGATTATCTCTGGAATGCGAGGTTTCGATTGTCGGATTACCCCATCCCTGCATCGGCGCTGCTTGGACCCCCAGGCAAGGGCTTGGCCCAAGCCTTTAGCTCGCTTGCCAAGGGACGCGGAGGCATCTGCGTCAACAGCGCCGCAAAGATCTTCAGATTGTTGGCTCAGTTGATCCAAGACCCCTTGGCTCAGTCGAAAAACGATTCTAAGAGCGCTAAGCCGGCCCCCGGTGGCTGGGTTGCCTTCCGAAGCACCTTCGGGAAACCCATCGGTCAATCGCCTCGGATCCAGACTTGGTTTGGCCAAGCCGTCTGCCATGCTTTGGCAAGCCGCGTGTTGGGGGATGTCTGTTTCCGATTGGCCGCCAACGGAGTTCGGGACGAAACGATGGGGATGATTGCCAAGGTTTACGCGACGAAGGCACTGCTTCAGACGGCGATTCACTGCTACCAGGTCCAAGGTGGGCGGTCGGTGCATGTCGATGAACGTCGAGCGCATGTGCGTCAGACGGCACAGGCTTCTGGGGGTGAACAAGCCGATTGGATTGAGAACTACATTGGCGAGAACATGCATGAGTTTACGATCGCTACGGTCTACGAAGGCCCCAATCCGGTGCTTGCCGACGTCGGAGCTCCCAATGCGATGACCCGTAGTCTTCGGACCGAATATCTCGAACCGATCGGGGTGGCCGAAGCCAATGGTAAGTTCGGTCTCAAGCAGAAAGCTGCATTTGGTTGGTACATCGCCAAGTCGGTGCTCGGGTCGCTCAACCCTTGGCCTGGAACCCTCGATGGGGTTCGCAACTTGACTCCGGACAAGAGTCGATGGATTCGCAAGGGGTTCAAGCGAAACCGGATTTTGGGGCGACGCGTGCTGTGGATTATTGCTAGGTATCAAAAGAAGTTCATCGAACAGAGCTATCTGCTTGGGGATGACGGTGGAGTTTTCGACCAGCTCTGTTATTCGTGCGCGTCGCTGGTGTATGCCATTGCGCTCGACAAAACCGATCGGGACTATACGTTGGTCGCCGAGGCATTGGACATGGAGGCCGATCTGCAACTCCGTCGCAGGCCACCATCGCCTGAGCTGTATCATCGTTGGGCAGAGATTGGGCGCAGAGTCATGGATCCGACTTCGAAACTCTATCAGGATCTGATTTCCGACATCGAGGTCAGCGGCTTGCCCCTGGATCCGCGCACGATCGATCGGCACATTTAGTCTCAAGCCATCGCGAGCAGGGGCAGGGGTGATCGATGACGCAAAATATACTCGAGCAGATTCCTAGCAAGGGCATCGTTGTCCTGACGTTCAACCGGCCAGAGCGGCGCAATGCGCTTTCGATTGCGATGATGCGATCGCTTGTTCAGAGGCTCGACGAGTTAGGCCAGCATGGTCAAGTTCGGGTAGCGATCCTGCGTGGAGCAGGTCCGGTGTTTTGTGCTGGACTGGATCTTGCGGAAGCCTCCAACCCGGCTCTGGTTCAGGACTCGGCGCAGTGCGTTGCCGATACACTCAGGACCTTGAGATACTCACCGCTGGTGACGATTGCCGCCGTTCACGGGGGAGCTTATGCCGGGGGCGCTGGCGTGGTGGCAGCTTGCGATATGGCCGTCGGTGCCGACGACCTTCAGATCGGTTTTCCGGAGGCCCGACGCGGACTTCTGCCGGCGCTGATCACCGATGTGTTGCAGACCAAAGTCCGCGAAGGGGACTTGGCGGAACTCTTTTTGGTGGGGAATCCCATCGATGCGGTTCGGGCCCAGCAGATCGGTTTGTTGCAGCGTTTGGCACCTTCGGACAGGGTGTTGGGTGTAGCCATGGAGCTTGCTCGTGGGATCTTGGCCGGTGGACCTCAGACGATCATCGATACCAAGGAGTTGTTGCACCGGGCGTTTGATAGCAGCAAGCCGATCGAGCATACGGACCATTCATCGATTGAGGATCATTTAAAGGCCCGCAACAGCGCCGAGGCCCGCGAGGGGTTGAAGGCATTTTTGGAGAAGCGACCGCCGTCTTGGATGGAGCCTGGGTAAGCGTTCTAGATGGCTCCACATCATTAAAGCTACCTACGACTTCCTACTCGCGCATCTGCATCGCCCCCCTGACCCCATTCCTCTTCCCGCCAAGGGGCAAATCAGAATGACCCTACGAACAAAATGTCATGAAATGATGGGGGATGCTGCGGTATTGATGCTGATTTTGCTCTTGAACGGTTGTGAGCCACGAGTTGAGGCTGGCAGGAATGACAGTATTCCAAAGTCCGAAATAGAAGCACTCAAAGCAGAACGTCTGGATGCCACTCTGAGAACTGAAAATGCGAAGCATGGACGCTGATCCATAGACGTAGGTGCGTATTGTCGGCCCCATCGAAAGCGCATGTCAACGAGCAACTAGTTTTGACCCACTTTTGAGCAATATCCGAAAACAGCCGAGGCTAACCACGGAGACTCGGAGACGCGGAGAAAAACAGACTAGGCAGTAGGTAAATCATCAACCGTCGTTCGCTCAGGAAAACGGTTCGATTCTGATTGCTTGCTATCAATTAGGAGTTTCGAGTTGCTTGCATGGCTATCTCCCTTTGCGTGCTTTGCGCCTTCGCGAGAGACCCAGGAACCCTGGCAGCAATCAGGGAACGCCAGAAGCGGGTTTCTCGCCAAGGCGCCAAGCTTGCCAAGGCGCCAAGCTCGCCAAGGCGCCAAGCTCGCAAAGGCCAAGCTCGCAAAGGATCGTACCAAACGAGGAAGGGTTTATGGTACTATTTGGGGTCGCTTCGATGATCGGAGCGATGCATTCGCGGAAAACATTTCTTAGATTAGATGGGAGATTGCCAGATGCAGCCGATTGGTATCCGTCCTACCAATGATTTCGCATTCAAGAAAACCTTTGGGTCCCCCGAGAACAAGCTAGCTTTGATCAGCTTGCTCAACGCGATCCTTACGCTACCGGTTCCAATCGTCGATGTGACGATCGAGAACCCGTACAACTTGCAGGATTTCCAAA
>CAILTZ010000066.1 GCA_903837255.1 uncultured Pirellula sp.
ATCGCCAAAGCCTTCGAGGAGCAATTGACGTATCCTGGCGAGATCAAGGTTACCGTGGTACGCGAATCCCGGTTTGTCGAAACTGCGCGGTAATCATCCAGTAGGTATCCATCGCCAAAACCGCGGCCAATAAGGCCGCTAAACTCGGCAGCAGCAAATCGCCTGTAAGCAACCACCATGCTAGTGCAAGACTCAACAGCTGCCACCAAGTGCGATGGTGCAACCATCCCTGATTGCGTCGCCAGAGCCAGGCCAAGCTGAGAAACACCAGTAATGGCAAGAAGCATTGAACCATAATTTCACTGGTAACAGGTTTGAACGATCCGCTTCCGGCTATAGGACTGGTATGTTCTTTGGGAAGGGTGTTCAAATCTATGTTGCCTTCGTGCGGATCGGATCGAATCGTCGAATCCAAGAAATGGCGATAATCAGCAGGGCTAGTCCAAGG
The DNA here is from genome assembly GCA_903837255.1 of uncultured Pirellula sp. Classification (GTDB taxonomy): domain Bacteria; phylum Planctomycetota; class Planctomycetia; order Pirellulales; family Pirellulaceae; genus JBKCUI01. The sequence goes on from CAILTZ010000066.1 coordinate 449, forward strand.
CAGTTCGGAGAGAGTCTGTACCCCTGCTGCAAAATCCTCCGAAGATAGCGATCCAAAAGATGGATGCGAAGCCGAAGCAGCAGCCCAAAGCATCTCTGCGAAACGCCCAGCGCAGTACCTCCACGCTTGGCTTCCATCATCCTTGTTCAGGTTGTTTTGGAGCGTGCTAGTCCAAGCGTCAAATTCGATCTGGACGCTTGCTTGCTGATCGCTCAGCGACGTGGAATTCAAAAGAGATACGACAGATCCCTTGGAAGACGAGCTTGCTAGGTACGGCGACAAATCGCTTTCGAGCGACGAGGAAACACTCGCTACGCTTGCAAACCTTAGCTCGACCTGCGCGATTGTATCCATGGGCGGATAGTACACTTCGAGGTTCGAACCATCCTGTCGAAATGGATAATACTGACCGTTGACCCAAGCCAATCCACACTTCCAATCAACAGGAACTATCCACTGCAGCGAACCCTGAGAACTAAGTCCAGGTTGACGCTGTATCCAGAATTCCGACTGAATCGATCCATTGGCTTTCCGCTGGTGCCTTGCAAAAACTTGTTGATACCCATCAGCTAGCTTGGGATCACCCTTGTGTTGGATATCCGGCTGGCGGCTCAATGTACCGAGGACCAACTGATCGTCATTAAAACCCAAAGTCTTTCGAATCAATGAATCCACACTGGCAGAGGTCCCGAGGAGCTGTGAGACACGCATCGCAAGCCCGTTTGACTTTGGAATTGCGATCAAAACATCTTTCGGTTTTCGGCCGTTGATCTCGATCTGCTCAACCGCTTTAAGATCCACAGCAACCCCAAGCTCGGGTGCTAGATCGATAAGAAAATCATAAGGCCGTCGGATTTGGTCTTCCGGATTGGCAACCAATGGATCAATCGAGATGATCCGATGGTTCCATCTCAGATCGGTGTATTCCTGGGTGGGGTTCTTGCTCGACCATGAGGCCATCGATTCTCTTGGTATCGATAGTTCAATTCCATGCCATGGTTCGTTGGATGCATCCGGTCGTAGTCCGTAGATTTGCAGACCAGGCCCAGAGGATTCCTCGGGGAATCGTACCACCAATACCCCGCTCCAGTCAGACGGACATTTCTTCAATGCAATGGGTTTGCGATCGAGTTGTTCTATGCTTCCCTGAAAGAGTAATCTCTCTGGTCCGCCGCCCTGGATCCCCCAAATATTCGTTAAATCGGATTTCTCTACATCGACGGTCCAGGTGGGGTCGGCTGATAGGAGGAAGGTTGGTGGGCTTGCCCAGCCGACGGTGGCTTTGAGTTCGGGCAACACAAATTCAAAGGCACTACTATCTGCAATCGACAGTGGTAGCGAATACTCAACGACAAACTCGCTGACCGATTCGACTTGGCGGTCGATCAGGATCTGCAAGAAGCTTTTGGAATCCTTAACCCAAGAGAGAAACTCCAGCGATCCGCTTTGAGTTAGGACTCGATCCACTCGGTAACCCTTTGGAATTTCAAAAGTCAGTTGCGTTTTATTTCCAAAGGGACTATTGAGTTTGATCGTCGTCAATACCCGAGCGCGATCCGAGGCAAGATGGATCTTGTGGGTTGCAAAGAGCTGCTGGGTCGAGGGGAGCGTTTGTCGTCGCAAAACCCCAAATCCACTGCTCAAAGGAATCCGAAGATTGGTTGTCAACGGAGGCTCTTTTAGGTCTGGCCAGTCGAGACGCTCTTTTGCGTTGATCGCTGGTATCCAGCTACTGATCCCATCGAGCGTCCAGAGGGATCCAGGGCTTCGCGCGTAGCGAAAAACCCCTTGACGGACTCGCCGATCACGGCACTCGGCAAAGAGTATGCTCCGAAGCGATGCATCGCCAACAGGCACCCAGGTCGTTACGATCGATCGCTTCGCATTGGCTTGACCGCCGGTCGGCTGTTCTTCTAAATTCATGGGATTCAATCGGACCGCATAACGGCGACGGTCGAGTGTGCTACCTGTTCGGACGTCGAACAAGGTTGCATCGCCCCAGTGAATGCCTATCGGCAGCCATTGCGAATCGGCTTCGATTTCGATGTCGCCGGCCATGGCTGAAACTCCAGGATATTCAATTACCGTTCTGGCCATAAGTTGATCGCTATCGAGAAATAGTTCTGTATTCATCGTGGGAACATCTGGGCCAGACGGGGACGGATCGCTGGGCATGGCAAGCAACGGGGAACGATTTCCGGTGGACAATGGAGGTTGAAAGAATCCCTCGATTCGATTTTTGTTCCCAAGTTGAACGACGCTCCTACCCATCGAAGGGTTCGAAGAGCGTCCGAATGCCGATACGTTCACCGACCAAGCTCCATCGGTCTCGATTTCAAGGACTGCATTCCCTACCGGCATGACCTCGGTGTCGATGGCCCAAGCTTTGTTCGGATTTTTTTCCCCTGCAATCCCACCACCTGACGAGACGTTGTTGCTCGATAAAAACGTCCCTAAGGGAATTCCGTTAGGCAGCCCATCGATGCTTCGCAACCTGACCTGAGACTCGATCTGGACCGAGCGGCGACCAGGGCGATCAGGGAACCAAACGAGCTCCGTATCCGACTTGCTAAATCGCCCGGATAGAACTTCTACTCCGTCGATGCTAAAGCGACTTAGTTTGAGCGACTCGGCAGGAAACGGGATTCGAACAGCTCTGCCGACGGCTGCTTCGCTGATCCATATCTCATAATTGCTCGTCAAAGGCTGGTCGGCGTTTCCAAATCCTAACGAACGGCTGTCCAAACGCAGATAGTGCTTGCTCGAGCCGAATAACGCAACGGAGTCTCTCTGACGGCGTTCACGATCCTCCTGCTCAATGAGTTTGAATAGTTCGTCCGGAACGTAGATTGTTGTTCCAGAGAGTTCGCCTTGGTCCGTGATGGGAATCAATATATCAAAGACTTTCGCGGTCTCATCCAAGGGATCTTGTGAATACCCAGGGTCCGAATGAGCCAACACCAGAGAGACTAAGCCGATTGGAAAAAAAACTAATGGTAGAACCATGGTTGGCCCGATCCCCTTGGATTCCCCTTTGGGATCCCAAGTGCTCGAACGGTCCGACCGAATGCTTTGAGAACTGATCATCGTCGCCGGACGAATGATCTGATACAGACGGTATAAAATTCCTCCGCAAGCCAACCCTACAAAGACTTGTTGGCACCAGATAGAAAAATCAGCGACAAACCAAAACGAGCCTATCCAGCAACCAACCGCGACAAACATTACAAACCAAGGCCAACGCCGAAAACTCCCTGCCGAAAAGAACGCCGCAAAAACCATCAGCCAACTCGCATATCTTTCGACCGCCGGTTTGGTCAACAGCAATTCACAACCCTCACCTGCCAGTTCTGGATTCAAGACCATAGAGCTCCATCTGCCAGGAGGCCCCCTCGGTGAGGCTTGGGGCCTTTGGTCGGTCGCAAGCGGTAGGAGCAACTTCCAAGTCGATTTTGTCCAGTCCCAAACGGGCCACCAGTTCACCCTCTCTAAACTAGGAACACCGGCGTCGAGGAGGGACAATTTCAAACCTTCGGGGAACCAGACTCGTTGGATTGGCAGAAATGAATCGATCTGAGCGAATCGGACTTCGGGAAATCGGAACTGCAGTTTTCGACTATTTGCTTGCAGCCCAAGCAGTTGGTTCATCCATCCGCTGGTGTCCTTGACCTCATCGGCTTTGGGCCCAATCAACCGAACATGCAAAGTTGTATCTAGTTGAGCATTCAAACCCACGAAACCTAACTGGCCCCCGAACCCCAACTGAACTCCGAAAACCGACTTGGTAGAAATCGAGGTGCTTTTGAGCAGTACCAATGGAACCTTTCGCTCTCCGGAGATCAGATAGCTGTCAGCAATGGTCCATCCTTGTGGCAGCTCCACGGTCAATTCACCTTCGGATGAACTCGGGACGACCAATTTCGTCAAAAACTCAGCCGTTTGATTTCCGAATCCATCAACAAAAAGATCCAATCGCGAATCGAAGAAAAACGGAGTGGAAATCTGGTACTGATTTGTGTCCAGGATTTCGATGGTACGTAGTGGTCTGGGCCCGTCCTCCGACGGTGCGTTTTGTGGATCAACGTTAGATTCATAGGAGTAAACGAATGCGGATCCATCCGATTTTGGGTTGACCTGCATTCCATCTGGTCGCGCAATGATCAATTGCTCCGATAAATTCAATCGGTACGAGATCCGCTTGGCCTCTGCGACCAGCGGTTCAATCATTTCAAAAGTTGGCAGCGTCGAATAGGTACTCTTGGTTGCAACGAGCGCACGGAGGCTATCGGGTTCCGAGTCAAGCGATAGATTGCTCAGTTGGATGGTCCAAGCCCCAGAATCCGAGTCGAACTGGGTAGTGATTGGCAAACGCTGTGAACCTTCGTAATGCCATTGAAAGCCTTCAGGCAGCCTCACGCGGACTTGAGAGATGTCGCTCCATTCGGAAGACAACAGAAAACGATGTTCAACTCTCCACTGCGCATCGGATCGACGAACTGAGGTTTCGATCGGGATGACCAAGCTATCTTCTAGCGAGGTTGCTACCAGAGGAGGTAGCTGGTTATCATGGGTCCCAAAAATCAGGGCTCGTACTAGCCTGGGCAGGGAATCCCTTTGCCAAGGAGTCAAATCCTCGTCCGAAAGAACCCATTGCGCCGTACGACCGCGAAAACTAAGACGGTTATTCGCATTGAGCTCGACATACAAACAGTGACGAATCGTCATGTCGTTCATCGAGAGCCAGGGCATTTGCCCAAGTTGCAATTCACCGCCACTGTCTAGACTCATGGCTAGCTGAAAATCGAGCGTCGTCTCGGAGCCTAAGAGCTTGTTGGTATCGATTCGAATAGCTGTTAGGGAATCCTCAATAGTCACAAAATCCAAATTTGCTTGCGGCTTGCACGCGATTGACTTGGGATCCATCTGCCAACCAGCCGGTATGTTGATGTCCTGAATTCCACGTCCGTTCAACCGAAGAAGTCTCAATCGCACATTGGCGATGCAGCGATCAGCGTCGGTGTTGATTCGAACGATCGACTCAATCTGATTATTTGCAGCTTGTTTTTCAAGGTTGCAATGAAAGTCGGGGGCATTGCGGTTCCACGAGTATTCCAGGCGGTGCAATCCCTCCGTAGCCCTGCGAACCAACTCGAGCCTCCCTCGGTCGGGAGCAACTCCGACAAAACGTCCGTCAATCTGATCCTGAAGTATTGTCGTCCCGAATAGAACTGCACCGTTGCTGTTGCGGATAGCTGGTAGGATCGCATTTCCTGACGCGTCGAGTGGGAGTTCCGCCCAAGGAATCAAAAATTCAGCCGTCATTCGCATGCGCGTGGAACCGCCTAGATTCAGTCCGAGCATTTCGGGGATGGATACAACAACTCGATTTCCGTCCAAAGACAAGTTGGACTCGCGATCGTTGATCGCAAGAGACCTGAGTTTCATTCCTTGGGGCAGTTCCAAACGTAGTGGTTGATTAGAACCTCCGGTTTCATTCCATTCCCACTCACCGAGGACGCGCAGTTGGTTAGCGTGGATGGAGTATTGCAACGTTTGTTTGGAGAAGAGCCGATCGATTCCCCATTCGGTCGGCATTTGGATTGCCTGTCCACTACCGGGGTTGGATCCGAGTTCGATCGAAAAGGAAATCTTTTCATTCCCACTGAATTCCAGGACCCAATAGGCATTTTCCAGAGTCGTAGAAAGGCTCGTTCCCAGGTTAGGTTTTCTCTCTGGCCAACCACCCATCCTATCGGCCGCTTCCTCCCAGCTTTCGAATCTCCTTATCACGACATTGGATTGCTCAACTCTGGCTGATTTTGGCAACAACAGCACCAAACAGCCGTCGACCGTCCTCGGGACGAGCGCCTCGTAATTCAATCGATTGGGAGTGCTATCCGAGGTCGGTCTCAGCGACCAGCGTATCCAAGCTTCGTCGCCTATGCGTTGCAAAAGAGGATTGCCTGTCGAATCGAAAACCCAAGTAGGGGAGGTGTTTGCATCGGATTCCCCTTTTTTTTCGGAAGAACTTTCTGAGGGACCGCGAGGGTTGGGCGGGCTTTGCGAATTATTCAATTCGTCGGAACTATTCTCGATGGCTAGATTCCAGGGAGTCAAGCGTTCTCGGGCAGTTGTCTCCGACTGAATTTTCGAAAGTGTCTTCAATGGTTTCGACCAAATAAGATGCGTGCGCTCCGAGAGCAATTCGGCTCCGACCAACTGGGCCACCGCATGAAAGGACCTAAGGTTCTGAGCGGAGGAGTTCCAAGGGTCGATCGATTCGCTATTGCGACGGATAAGTCGATCCAGAGCCCCGGGAAGCCGATCGATCTCCAAGGGGCGGAGATTATCAACGGGTAGATTTGGCAGTTGCGAATCAAGCACAAAAATACGTCGAAACGGTCGCTCAGCCATCGCCTGGTCAGAACGATCGGACGCGGAGGGCTCCGGCCTCTGCCCAAACAGTTCGCCCACCGAAAAAGCTTGTAAAAAAATCATTGCAATCGCAACAGCAACCCAGACGCACTTCATTGAGGCTCCCTGACATTGGCGGTTACGGTGGACTGGAACGCCGAGGAATCACCTGCGGTTTTCTTTGCAATATTTGCTCCTGCCATGGACTTGGGTGATATCGTGGCGGGTGTGTATTGCCGCGTGACGAAAATGCTACGTCGTCGGGCTCGTCGATCCATGACCCACCTGGCCAATGCATAAAGCATCGCCAAAGCAACCGATACGACTGCGGCTTGAAGCACTAACAGGGAAACATCCCAAGCGATCTGCGAAAAGATAAAAAAGCTACCCAGGAACAAAGCCCAAAACCAAGGCCAACGAATCCAGCGGTTGTCTTTGAGGACGACCGCCAACAATAAGACGATCAGCGAGACAGGGAGCCAAATCAACGCGCTGGGCACAAAGGTAGCTTCGAGTGGCTGCGTCGATGCGATGCTGGTTAGATCGTATTGATTGATTTGCTGGGCCAAGATGGGTTGCCGGGTAGCCCCGAAGCGTTCCTCCAATTGCTCTTGATCGGTCGTGCCTACTCGACGGAAAAACAAGTCGCTCCAACGCCACTGATACATAGGCAGGGTGTTTTTCGTGCTTGCAACGAGATGCTCAGTGCGAGGAACGATGATTTGCCAAACCATCGGAGCACTCGATGGATTTCGCGAAAGCCTAGGTCCAATCGGCTGGACTTTTCGAAACCAACCCTTGGGTGCCGCTTGGGTCGCGAAGACCTCGAGCACATGGGTATCAGAATTCGTCGAATCGCCTTCCTCGGGAATCGCGACTATCGCGTAGCCTTTCGATTCGGAATCCTCGCGAATCACCGCACGCTGTCCATCAATCATCCATTCCGCATCCCTGATCAGTTCCGGTGTAATCGGTATCCGTAGCATCCGCTGATCGGTCTGGAAACGAGCAACGTAACGATCGCGTTGCTCGATAGCGTTGACGATCGTTTGCACCCATTCACCGTCGAGCCTGAGCGAGGATTTCACTTCGTTTGCACGACGCATCGCGATGATCGAGATCCGTGGATCGTTGGGATCGATCTCATGGGCTCCAGTGTTCGTGCCTGTCGGGAGGCTCAAGCTAAAACTCGATGTGCTCTGGATCCGCAGCTCGGCTTGATCAATACTCAATTGCTCTTGCTCACGAGCCGAAGTTAACCTCGCCACACCTAAATCGAGCAAGACTTGATCTCCAGGCTTATCGAGAGATCGATGAGCCGTCGCATATTTTGCTTCTATCAGGAAATCAAGTCGATTGCTACCGTCAACCGCCACTTCTGGAACGATTAACTTGGCCCATCGCATTCCCTGTGATTGGCTGGAATCATCAGCAATCCATTCGATGGCAACCGGACGATTGTCGATCGAGACAGATAGCTCTCGACCCGATTGCTCTGGGTTCGAACCAATCGATTCGAGTGGAAAACCGAGACGAAGTTCGGTTGGCCTGCTCCCTAAACACTTGCAGTCCCACCGCAGATCCCATTCGATCGTATCCTTTGTCGGTGATACACTGGCGATCAAGCTGGCCGAGACAAAAGAGCCTTTTCTCGTTCGTTGTCCAGTCCAACGGCAAGCACTCGAGCCATCGGCGATCCCGTACTGCATCAAGAAGGGAGTGGCTCCAAAATTATTGACTATCAACTGCTTTTGAAAAGTTCTATCTAGCGAAGTTTCAACTAAACCGGATAGATCGCTCGAGCCAGAGCTGAGCCGATAGGGCCAACTGTAGAGAATCATGCGCCCGGGGGGAGTGCGTACGATCCTTTGCTGGGTCTCCTGGGATAACCAGGACAATCTCGGCAGGGAAAAAGCTATCTCATTGGATTGGGACGGTAATTGGCGACTCAGCAAATACTCCAATCTCCAAGCTTGGACGGCCTCTTTTTTCTCGGTTGAATTTGCAATGATCTCAAAGGGATTTCCGAGCCCCAGCCCGCCCAAGCCAACTTCGCCGCCTCGCTCGCTGCGAACACTTTCAGATTGCGTCGGGCGGGCGGACATTGCACTTCGGATCCAAAGATTGGCGTTGATCGGAAGAGACCAAACGCTTTCGGGATTTTCAACCGTCGGCTGCCCAACGCTTGGGACCGAATCCAGGGGTACATCCACCTCCGATGGATAGAGGACGATGCGCTCGGGTTTCCATCCTTCGACTTCCAATTCCAGCAGTGGCAACTGAATCGGGTCGCTTCCGAATTCGATCGCACCCCTGAGGAGTATACGATTCTCACGAATCTCCACACGTTGCTCGGAGAGCATGCGAGGGCGCTGGGCTACGGTGGTCCACTGAGTCGCGATCTTGGCCGGTTGCCCATCGAATTGAAAGGAGTAGACGATCGACTCGCTGCCGTCGGCAGCTTGCGATTGCCTTGATAATTGAATAGCTCCGGTTGGACTCCAATCGATCGAGTTGGTCCGAGGAATCGCAAATTCAATGGTTCCACCATGCCGCTCGACACCTTCCAGATAAGGTGCTTCAAAGCGCACCTGAGGATCGCCAGGCGATCGGGACAATTGCCATTCGAGGTTCAAATCCAATTCGGTACGGCTGTAAGCTTCATCGATTTCAATCCACCAGTTTTCCGAAGGCTTTTCCTGGGTTAAAGTCGCAGGATCGGGCACGGCGGTTGTCGATTCGGGTTCGTTTTTTCCAGCACCAGAATTGGATCGCTTGTCTCGAACCAATCGATAATTCGCAAAGTTGATTACGCTCGAGTTGGCTTCGCGCACAAGCCCCTGCGGGGGCAGGTTCCAGAGAATTTGCTTACCACCGAGTTTGATAGGACCGCGTATCGATAGAGCTGTGTCCGCCCGCCAACGATTCGCATCCCCATAGGGAGAGTATTTGGTCTGGCTTCGAACCTCAATAGCCGCAATCGCTTCTCGGGTCGCCTTTCGAGTCCAAGTCATATTGATCGAGTTTGAAGAAGTTCTTATCGTCGCGACGGAATACTCGCCTTGGACCTGGAACGGTTCGATGACTTCGTTGCCACCACCCGTGGCATTCAACTCCCAATCACCCTTTGGCAACCTGAGCTTGATGACCGTGGCTGCAGGTGGCAAATCCAACCGGAGTGATGTTCCGCTTGCGGAAGTGACGAGCTTGCATACCGACGCGAGTTCCAGTCGCCGCTGCAGGGACTTGCTAGGACCCAACCGCCACAGATACCCGTTGGATTGGGCAGCCGTTGCGATGCTCTCGACTCCATCGGCCTGCACGTCGGCACTCGATTGGCTGGGGATCCATTGCAACTGACTCAGTGCGATCGGCACCGTCCATGTCGTCCGATTGGACTTCTTCATGGCGATCAATCCCCGCAACTGTACCTTGGCATAATCAGAAACCGGCTCAATGACCAAATCGAGCTGCGTTAAACTCGGGGTGACTGCAAGCCCTTCTCCCCCAAGGTCCGTCTCCATCAAGAGTCTTTCGAAATCTTCGTACCGCGTTCTGGGTACTAGGATCTCCTCACCTTTATCATTCCGCATGTACATCAAGTCAGGGAGCACTCCGGGCCCCACCACTCGGGGAAGGTTCTCCGGAGGCATCATTCCGCTTGCTGGCCCGTTGGAAGGCGGGTCTTGGGCACAGATCGACCTTGCAAGTACTCCGCAAAAAAACACGGTTAGGAAAATCGCGACGAACCAACGCCGAACGGCGAGTTTGAACGCGATTGAGCCCAGGCCGCACCGCGACTCTGCTGCCTGTTTAAAACGCAGGTTTTCCTGTAAATTTCTGTCGCGTCCTGTCCTAGACACCCATGCTTCCCCTGGTGCGTGTATCGGCGATCGAACCACCGTTCCATTTTAGACATATGGCCAACCGTTAGCCGGTATTTTAGCTGATTATTGCCAACACCTGCGGCATCCCAAGCTCGCTTATCCTAAGAAACGTTAGAACTGGCATTCCTGGAGCTCCGGGAGTTCAGCTTGGGTTATAATAGACCCATTGCTGAAAAGCCCGCCAATAGGAACCTCGTACTGTCTGTCGTACTGTCTGTCGTACTGCCTGTCGTACTCTCTGTCCCGATCCGAACCTTCATGCTGCGATTGA
>CAILTZ010000067.1 GCA_903837255.1 uncultured Pirellula sp.
CCGATCTGCCACCTGGATCAATTTCAAGAGACGATTCATGAGCGGGAATCCCAAGGCCGACGTCTGGATTTTTTGACTCAGGAAATCGCTCGCGAAACCAACACGATTGGCGCCAAAGCCAACGATGCAACCATCGCTCATCATGTCGTTGCAATCAAAACCACCGTCGAGCAGATGCGGGAGTTAGTCCAAAATGTCGAGTAACCACTCCCCGATTAAGCCCGGCAAGTTGATCATCATTTCGGGACCTTCAGGCTCCGGCAAGTCGACGATCGTCGCCAAACTTCTGGAGACTTGCCCGTTGCCGCTGCAACTGAGCGTCTCGGCTACCACCAGGCCCCCTCGGCCCGGTGAGGTCCACGGTAAAGAGTACTGGTTTCTCAGCCCTGAGGAGTTCAAAGAAAAACAGTCTCAGGGAGAGTTCCTCGAATGCAAAGAGGTTTTCGGGAGAGGATTCTGGTACGGAACCCTCAAAGAGGCCGTTTCGTCTGGTCTTTCCGCCGGAAAGTGGGTAATCTTGGAGATCGATGTCCAAGGTGCCCTGGCTGTCCTGGACTACGATCCCAAAGTGATTACGATCTTCATCGACCCGGGGTCGATGGAACAGCTGGAACAACGTCTGCGGGACCGAGGTACGGAAACCAAGGATGCGATACAGCGACGCTTGCAAGTGGCCAGCCAGGAGATGGGGCTCAAGCACCATTACCGACACTCTGTAATCAATGATCAGGTCGACGACGCGGTAACCCAGGTCTGTCGTTTGCTCTGCCAATATGATTCCAGAGTGGTGAACCAAGCCTAACGGCACAAACAAGCGACCGCTTTCCAGCGAAACCCTTTTAACCAATTACGAGGCGCAACCAATGCTCGACGAGCTCAAAGAAGAAGCGATTGTCAACAAAGTTGGAGGGCGATTCAAGCTCTCGACCCTCATCCAAAAGCGTCTGGTACAACTCAATCGAGGTGGGCGTCCACTGGTGGATTTGCACTCCGACGACAAGATGGAGATTGTCATTCAGGAAATCCTGCAGGACAAAATCTACTTGACTACCACCAGCGAACTGAAGATCTACGGGGAAACCACCGAACAAGGAGACCTGCTGGACTTGGATGCAGGCGATCTGTAAAGATTTTCTCTGTAGCCAGTACTGGCAGTCACCATGACGCACTCGAAACGCATCGTCGTTGGAATCGCCGGCGGCATCGCGGCTTACAAGTCCGCGATGCTCGTGAGCCGATTGGTTCAATCCGGTCAGTCTGTCTCGGTGGTGATGACAACCTCAGCAACCCAGTTCGTCGGGGCTGCTACCTTCAGTGCCCTGACTGGCTCTGCTCCAGTGATCGATCCTTTTGACCCAAGGTTCCCACTAGGTCCCCACATCGAACTTGCGCAAAACTGCAAGCTGATGATTGTGGCTCCTGCCACAGCCCGCATCATCGCCTCCTGCTCGCTGGGACTTGCCAACGATCTGCTCTCAACACTGTATCTGAATATGGAGTGCCCCGTGCTCTTTGCTCCGGCGATGAGTGCAGCGATGTGGGATAATCCCGCCGTGCAAAGAAACATTCAGCAGTTGCAGAAGGATGGCGGGCACTTGGTCGGACCAGAGTCCGGTTGGCTCTCCTGCCGACGGGTGGGACTAGGCCGAATGAGCGAGCCCGAAGCGATTCTACAAGCCTGCAAGCCCTGGTTGGAGTAACCCTCGCCGTGGCTCACATCGTCATCACATCAGGACCAACCCGGCAGTACCTCGACCCGGTCCGCTACCTGACGAACGCTTCGAGTGGCCGCATGGGAGCGGCCTTGGCTCAAGCCGCACTGGATTTCGGGCACCAAGTCACCGTCGTCTCTGGACCGGTTTCCGTCGAGTACCCTTCGCAAGCCAAAGTCTTTTGGGTAACAACCACCCAGGAAATGCTCGATGCGACCCGAATTGCCTTCTCGACGGCCGACGGGCTAATCGGTGCCGCTGCACCTTGCGATTACATGCCCGAACATGTCGAAAAGAACAAACTTCACAAAACCGGCAGCGACATCTCGATCCACCTCATGGAAACCCCCGACATAGTCGCGACTCTTGCGGCCAACAAACTACCCAAACAATGGGTGGTGGCCTTTGCATTGGAAACCGAGGACGTCCGATTCCGAGCCATCGTCAAGCTCAGTCGTAAAGCTTGCGATATGATCGTCTCGAACAGCGCCCAAGCGATGAACGCCGAGGATAACAACGTCGAAGTTATCTTGCGCGGCGGTACCGTCCTAGACCAGTTCTACGGCCCAAAACCACTCGTCGCTGCGGGCATCCTTCGACTCATCGAAAAACATTTAATCGCCCCGATAGCGATCGCCTAAGCGAACCTTTGTTATGCCTTCTTCGTTGCACCACGACTTCCCAAATCTTCCTCGTACCGAGGATCCGCTGGACATGCTCGTCGTTGCGCCTCATCCAGACGATGCAGAGTTGGGGATGGGGGGCACGATCGCCAAGTTGATCCAGCGCGGAATGAAGGTGGGGATCTTGGATCTGACCAATGGTGAGCCAACCCCGCACGGATCGATCGAAAAACGAACAGCCGAAACACAACTCGCTACCCAATGCCTAGGAGTCTCCTGGCGATACAACTTGGGACTCCCGAACCGTTTCCTGGAATCCAACCTGGAGAACCGCGCCAAACTCGCAGGCTTGTTTCGATTGACCCGACCACGCTGGGTCTTTGCCCCGTTTTGGCTCGATGCCCACCCAGACCATATCGCTGCGACGGAGTTGGTCGAAGCCGCACGCTTCTGGAGCAAACTGACCAAGTGCGATTTGCCAGGGAAACCGTTCCACCCTCAACGAGTCTTCTACTACTACTGCATCCATTTAAAGCACATCCCACAACCTGCTTGGATCATGGATATCAGTGGCCATTGGCAAACCAAAGCCGACGCGATCATGGCTTACCGCAGCCAATTCTACGAGGGCAAGGAGCACATCGATCCCCCAATGATCGAACTTCTACGCGAACAAGCCGCTACATGGGGGATGGCCATCGGTGTTCGCTACGGTGAACCATTCGCTTCCAAAGAGCCAATCGGGCTTAGCGATCTAGTCCACCTGATTTGAAGTAGGATCGAACTCCATGAGCTCAAACCGCCGGGACTTTCTGAAACTCTCCGCTTGCTCGACCGGCGCCTCGGTGCTCGGCGGATGCACAGGCCGCTGGACACAAGAGGATTCATACGGTCGAGATGCGACTAGGCCCAATTCGTTGGCGGTGGTTGCCACCACCGGGATGATCGCCGACATGGTTCGCAGCATCGGTGGAGATGCGATCCGGCTAACGCAACTGATCTCTGCAGGTGTTGATCCGCATCTTTACAAACCCATACGCGATGACATCGTAGCAATCGTCCACTCAAAAATCGTGTTCTATAACGGACTCAAGCTCGAAGGTCGGATGGCTGATGTTCTAGGGAGTCCCACCAAGTCTGATCGGGTGCATGTGGCGCTATCCGATGCCCTTGATCCCAACGACCTCGTCGGTGAACCGGGCACCGATGCGATCGATCCTCATATCTGGATGGATGTGGCTCTCTGGAGCAAAACGATCCCTTTGATCCGAGACACCCTCGCAATGCGAATTCCAGAACGCAAAGAGCAATTTGCACAGGCGTCCGACGAAATCCTGCAACAACTCATCAGCCTCGATGAGTATGGGGTACAAGCCATGCAGGGAATTCCCACGCGACAGAGGGTCCTGATCTCTTCGCACGATGCCTTTCAGTACTTCGGTCGTCGCTACGGGCTGCGGGTCGAAGGTGTCCAAGGAATCTCGACGGTTTCCGAAGCCGGACTCAAAAGGATTCCAGAGCTTATCGAACTCATCTCCAAAAACGCTGTCCCGGCGGTGTTCAAGGAATCGAGCGTGGCCGGTAAGATGATCGATGCGGTGATCGAAGGTGCCGCCGACCGAGGTCTCAAACTCAAGATCGGCAACGAACTGTACTCCGATGCCCTGGGCCCGGCAGGA